>CAVEFW010000085.1:0-6951 GCA_963615035.1 Phocaeicola dorei | reverse complement strand
GAAGTCGCCATGCGATATGGCAACCCGAGCATTAAAAGTGCGCTTGAAAAATTGTGTGCATCACATTGCACTCACGTAGTTTTCTTGCCTGCCTATCCACAAAATGTGAATGTTTGCGCTGGCACGTGCTTAAAAGAAGCGCACAACCAAATTAAGACCATAAGAAATTGGTCTCCTGAAGTTTTTGACGTCGAATATTTCTATGACATTGCGTCTTATCGCAAGGCGCTAGCTAAAAGCGTGATTGAAAATTGGGAACATACGCCAGGTGCAAAATTGGCTGTTAGTTTTCACTCAACTATGCTTGCAGATATCAAACGCGATGATGCATATTTGACTCAAACCAAGCAAACAAAAGACTGGTTGGCTTATGATTTACACGACAATCTTGGCATTCCGCTCTCAGATGTAGTTCTATGTTTTCAAAGCCGTTTTGATTCTAGGCGTTGGCTTGGGCCTTTTACTGAAAGCGTGATTACTTCTTGGGTAAAAGAGGGCATAGATAACATCTGCGTTGTTTGTCCTGGATTTGTGGCAGACAACATTGAAACTATGGTGGAAGTGAACCAAGGCTTGCGCGAAACGGTGCACAAAGAAACAGCACTTAATAATTGCGAGAGGCGTTGTGTGCCACCGCGTCATATTGCACACAACACTCCAGATGTGATGAACGAAGTTGCAAGCCAGACAAATTTTACATATGTGCCAGCACTCGGTGAAGATGCGGGGTTAATCTGCGCTATGGCAAGCGCTGTGTGCCGCGCAATAGGGCTTTGCTGATTTTCATCGAGTCTTACCGAACTTCACCGAATTTTACTGAACTTTACAACGAGCCTTACCAAACTTTACTGAACTTTATTGAGCCCTACAACGTGCTTTTCCGTGCTTTATCCGCCGCCCCCTAAGGCTTGACCCGTTCCATTCGCGCCAGCTGAATTGCTTGCCCCTGCGCCACCCGTGCTATTTGTGCCAGTAGATGTGTTGCCAGCACCATTGCCTGCGTTTCCAGTTCCAGTTGCGCCACTAGACGTGTCGTCATAATATCCGCCAGCGTTATAGCTGTTATAGTTGTAAGAATAACCATATGAATTGTTGTAATTTGAGGAATAGCCGCCAGAACTTGAACTTGACGAACTCCAGCCGGTGCCCTTTTTGGAGTTATATGCGCTGTTATATTCGGGTGCGTCATATGTGTTGAATTTCTTTGTTTCCTGACCTTGCAGCGCCAACGTCATAAATCTTTTCCACGTGGCACGACTCCAGTTTCCATAGCCTATGTCTCGCTCTGGGTCGGCTCCCGTCCAAACTGAACATGAATATTGCGGCGTATAGGCGCAATACCAAGCGTCGCGGCAATTTTCAGATGTGCCTGTTTTACCAGCACTTTCTTGTCCAGATGACAAAATGGCGTCTGTGGCGGTGCCTCGTGTGACAACGCCTTTCAACACCTGTGTTACAGCCCCAGACACCTCTTTTGAAATAACTTGTGTGCCTTCGGGGTTTGTGTTGTCTATGAGCGTGCGACCGTCATAGTCGACCACTTCCACGATGCAAGACGTGTTGTAGTGCACACCATCAGATGCAAAGGTGGCATATGCGCCTGCCATCTTTGTAGTGTTTACCTGTGATACGCCCAGGGTGATAGACGGATATGCGCCAAATCCAGATGTGCCTGTAACGCCTAGGCGTTGTGCCATGTCCACGACACTTTGCGGTTTTACGCCGTCTTCATCGGTCACAAGGCGCGCAAAGCCTGTGTTTGAAGATGCCCAAGTTGCACTTTCCAGAGTGCGTGTGCCAAGGCTGGTATTGTTGTCGTTTTCCACATACCACCCGTTTATCGTGGTGGGAGAAGAACAATCAACATATACGCTCGGGCTAATTCCTTGTTCTATGGCGGCGGTGAGGGTGAACACCTTGAAACTTGAGCCTGCCTGTCTGCCCGATTCGCTTGTTGCCATGTTGTATTGGTTGGTGGAATAATCGCGCCCGCCGATCATGGCCACAATATATCCGTTAGACGGGTTCACGCAGGTGAGAGCCATGGTGATGTCTGATTCCATAGATTCAAACGTTTCATTGGCAGCCTGTTCAGCGTATTCTTGCAACTTAGGATCTAGCGTTGTGTAAACAGTAAGACCGCCCGAATATACCGCCTCATAAGATAGGCTATCCACCAGTGTTTCGCGAACATAACTGGTGAAATATGGATATTTATAGATGCCGTCTCCTGGTTTGGAAGGCGCCAAATTCAGCTCTATCGTTTCATTTATCACTTGATTATATTCAGCTTGCGAAATTGCTCCATATTTCAACATTCTATCTAGCACCACGTTTCTGCGCTTCAAGCAATTATCAGGATAATTTTTCGGATTGTTGTATGTGGGGCTTTGCGGAATGCCTATGAGCGTGGCCGCTTCGTTTATAGTGAGGTCTTTTGCGCTTTTTTGGTAATAGTGCTGCGATGCTGCCTCTATGCCATAACATCCATCGCCATAGTTGATGGTGTTTAGATACATCATCAAGATTTCTTCTTTGCTATATTGTTTTTCCATCTGAAGCGCCAAATCGGCTTCGCGAATTTTACGTTTTAGCGAAATGTCGCTGGCTTCATCTGCTAAAAGAGTGTTTCGCACCAATTGCTGTGTGATGGTGGACGCGCCCTCTAAGCTTCCGCCAGTGAAATTGTTCACGACAGCTCTGGCGATGCCTGGCAAATCTACGCCGTTGTGTTGATAAAAACGCTCGTCTTCTGTGGCCACTGTGCCGCTAAGCACATATTTGCTCACTTTGTCTATTGTGATGGCTTGTTGTTCGTTTAAGTAAAATTCTGCCAGCACAGTGCTTCTGTCGTTTGCATACACTGTGGTTTTTGTGCTGATTGCATAGTTTGTGGCTTGAGACACACTTGGCAGATCTCGCGTCCACGCCAAAACGTTGTTCCACGTGCTGGTGCACATCACAACTGCAATGGCTGCAATCATTGTGAAAAATGCCAACAACACCAATTTGACAGCGTGTGTGTGCGCGTTTCTTTGTTTTCTTCTTACTTTCATGGGCGCATATGTTACACAAAGAATGGAAAAATTTTTGCGAGAGAGTGCAAAATGCACGAGGAGCATATAAAATGTGCAAATTTGAATGATGTTGTGTTTGGTGTGCTTTGCGCTGCGCCACATGCGCTTTGCTGGTGCTTTTTTTGTTGTGGAGTGCAAAAAGCGCAAAAAAAGAAACAAAGCGAAAAGGTTAAAAAGGAATTGGAAACTAAATTGAAAAACAACATGAATGCAGAGCTGCTTGCACCTGCAGGCAGTGAGGAGTGTTTGCACGCTGCCATAAGTGCGGGAGCGGATGCAGTTTATCTAGGGCTTAAAAGTTTCAACGCGCGGCGTGGTGCGCAAAATTTTGATATGGAAGGGCTGTGTCGTGCGTGCAATTATGCGCATGCTCGAGGCGTGCGCACATACGTTACACTGAACACCATCGTGTTTGACGAGGAGATGAAAGATGCGCTGGAATGTGCGCGACAGGCGTGGCGTGCGGGTGCAGACGCGTTCATCGTTCAAGACATAGGGCTCACCCGCCAGCTTCATCGTGTTTTGCCTCAGGCTTCGTTGCATGCGTCAACGCAGATGAACATCCACACACCTGCAGGAGTGAGGGGTGCGGCGGCTCTTGGGTGTTCGCGAGTTACTTTGGCGCGCGAGCTTTCACTTCCGCAAATCTGTGAGTTGTGCGGTGTGGCAAAAGAGGAGGGCGTGGAAGTTGAAGTGTTCGCTCACGGTGCTCTTTGTGTGAGTTATTCGGGGCAATGTTTGATGTCTTCGCTAATTGGAGGCAGATCTGCCAATCGTGGAAGATGCGCTCAGCCGTGCCGCATGGCATACGAACTATATGAAGGGTTCGCAAACGACGCTATGCGCGTTGGCTTAACTAGCAAGAGTTTGGATGGTGGCGTGGCACAGTTTCAGGGCGAGCCTTTGCACATAAACACTCCAGGAGATTATTTGCTTTCTTTGCGCGATCTGTGTGCTGCGGAGTTTATTCCACAACTTGCTTTTGCGGGGGTGCGTTCCTTCAAGATAGAGGGGCGCATGAAATCTGCGGAATATGTGAGTGCTGTGGTTGGAGTATATCGTGCGCTAATAGACAGGGCGGTGAGCGCGGGTGTGGCTGCTTCTGAGTGTGCTTCAACAATCGATAATGCATCAATATATAAGGACGCGTCAAAAGGTGAGGGCGCGCGGAATGATAAAAACTCGCAACACACACAGCGCCACTCGCTGCTTACAGATGAAGAAAAACAAACGCTTTCGCAAGCCTTTTCGCGAGGTTTTAGTTCGGCCTATTTACAAGGCGAAAAAGACAGAAATTTGCCGAGTTATACGCGCCCTAACAATCGAGGTGCTAGTGCGGGGCGCATTGTGCGCGTGAGCGGAAACTTTGCATATTTAAAGACCAAACTGGATGTGGCGAGTGGCGATGTTTTTGAAGTTTGGACTGGCAAGGGCAGATGTGTGTGCGAGTTGCACGAAGTGTCAATCGATAAAAAGGGTTGCGTGCGTTTGCCACTTTACAACAATGCGAAAACCAACAAAGATAAACTTTCACGAGAGGCACGCTCTGTGCGTGCGGGAGATCGCGTGTTTCGCGTGCGAAGTGAAGAGGCGAGCTTCAAAGACGATGCCTTTGAGCCGCGCATTCCAATTTCTGGCGTTATAGATATTCGCTTGGGCGAACCACTTCATGCAAAGTTTTGTGTTTTAGGCGGAAGCCTTGGTGAAAATCTTGAAAACAAAACAACCAAAACTTTTGCGCCAGAAAAGGAAGAATTTGAGGAAGGCGAACTTACAAAAAAGCGCACAGATAATTTTTCGCCTGCAACAAAAGCTATATTAAAACGACTTGAGAGCAACGGTTGCGCGTCTTTGTGCGGCAGCGCAAAGGGAGATGTTGTGTGCGCGGCTCGCACGCGTGCCATTACAAAAGAAGACGTGGTGGCACACGTTGACAGGCTGGGTCAAACACCATTTGTTCTTTGTGATCTTGAAGTGAATTTAGATGATGGCGTGGGGCTTGGTTTTTCTGCCATTCATAAGCTGCGCACTCAAGCACTCGATGACTTGCTTGAGAAACTAGAAAAAAGTGGCGCGGGTGCACAAGATAGGTCGCTTAAAAAGGTAAAGGTGCACCAGAAACTAGAAGCCGCGCCTTACCCCCAAAACACCATAGCTGCTTTTGCCACCAATCCTGCTTGTGCGCGAGCAGCCAAGCGTGCGGGCGCAGATTATATATATGTTGGTGCACTGAATTATAAGCGCGCGTGTGGAGCCATGTGTGGGTGTGCAAGTGAAAAACCAGATGCGGCAGGATATCCAAAGAACAGCATAATTGCGCTTCCGAATGTGATGGGCGGCTGGGGCGCGCACGATGAAGCGACAAATGAAGCGACAAATGAAGCAACAAATGAAGCGTCAAATGAAGTTTCAGTTGAAATTGCAAGTGAAGCTCTAGATGAAGTTTTAGGTGAAGCACCAGATGTGAACGCACGCACAAACAAGCAAAACCACAACATAGAGGCGCAAGAATTCATCAAAGCTGATAAGTTAGTTTTGGTGAACAACTTTGCACAGCTTCTATGTGCTGCTGAGGCAGGGGCGCACCCGCAGGTGGGGCCATATATTCCTGTGGTAAACAAACAATCTCTTGAAGTGGTGAGTGCGTTGGGCGCAAGTCGTGTTTGGTTGTCTGCTGAGCTAACGCTCGCACAGATAAACAACATGACAAAAGATGGCACGCCTGTAAGTTTAGGCATCACGATCATCGGCACACAAGAGCTCATGACAACGAAACATTGCATCTTGATGAGCGAGGGCGCGTGTGCGAAAAACTGTTTTCGGTGCCCAAGACGCACCAAGCCACATTTCATCCAAGATAAAAAGGGATACAAATTTCCCGTGGTGAGTGATGCGTTTGGTCAAAGCCACATATACAACAGCGTGCAACTAGATGTAGCGGCTAACATTTTGGAGCTTATGCGCGCGGGCGTTACAAGTTTTATGGTAGACACAACGTTTATGAGCCCAGAAGCCACGGCACAGGCGGTGGGGCGTGCGAAAAAGGCGTTGCGCATGGCAGAAAATGGAACTTGTGCTCAAAAGCCAGCGCACGCGACGACAGGTCATTTGTTTCGTGGTGTAGAATAAACGCGCAAAGTGGCGCACAACAAACAAGATAAACACGACAAGCATGACAACGGCACAATGTGCCGCACAATAATGGCGCACGACAAAGATGACCTAGACGACAAACACAACAAAAACAACAAACACGACAAAGAACAAAAAGGAGCAAAATATGCTATCAGCAAAAGAACAGTTGCATATCATTAAAAGCGGTGCAGACAAGGTGGTGCCAGAAGACGCGCTGCTTGAAAAGTTGAAGCGAGGAAAACCGTTAAACATTAAACTGGGCGTTGACCCGACGGCACCCGATATTCATCTAGGTCATGCGGTGCCGCTGCGAAAACTTCGACAATTTCAAGATTTGGGTCATCAAGTTATCTTGATTATAGGCGATGGAACAGCTTTGATAGGAGACCCATCTGGCAGAAACTCCACGCGTCCACAGCTCACCTATGAGCAAATAAAAGAAAACGCGCAAACATATGTCGATCAGGCGTTTAAGGTTCTCGACAAAAACAAAACCACGCTCAGACACAATTCAGAGTGGATTTTCGACTTGAATATGGAAGGCTTGCTTGGCATTGCAAGCAAATTCACCGTGGCGCGCATCTTGGAGCGCGATGATTTCCACAACAGATATACCAACAATCAATCCATCAGTTTGCACGAATTTTTATATCCTGTTATGCAGGCATACGATAGCTTCATGATAGATGCAGATGTGGAATTGGGCGGCACAGATCAGCTGTTTAATTTGTTAGCGGGG
>CAVEFW010000084.1:0-2800 GCA_963615035.1 Phocaeicola dorei | reverse complement strand
GGCTTTTTTAGCCTCTTCTTCAGCTGCTTTTTTGGCAGCAGCCTCTTCTTTAGCTTTTCTCTCTTTAGCAGCTTTTTCTGCCTTTGCCTGAGCCTGACGACGCTTTTCTTTTTCTTTGGCGGCTTCCTCTTGCTTTTTCACGCGAGCAGCCTTTGCCGCTGCCTTTTTATTGTTGCCTTTTTTAGGAGTTTTCTTTTCAGGCTTTTTGTATGCGTCGATATCGGCTTGTGTAACGATGCTATTAGCCAAAGCCATGACACCGCTTTTGCGATTTGCGGCTTGGTTTTTGTGGATAATACCTTTTGATGCCGCTTTGTCCAAAAGTCTGCAAGCTGCAAGGGCTGTGGCATATGCCTGTGCTCCATCTTTTGCTTCCACCGCTTCACGCACACGACGCACAGCAGTTTTTAGCTCTGCTTTATATGCCTTGTTGCGCTGATGTGCTTTTTCATTTGTGATGATGCGTTTTTTTTGGCTTTTAATATTTGCCATTTTGTCTCCTTTTGTTTTTTAATTGCTAACATGTCAAGCATGCGTTTTGGCGTTTATTTTTACAACAGATGACCAGCGTCTGCTGCCTAGCACCTTGAAATCACACGCTTACACAATATAAATGCGCATTTGTGAAAAGTAATTTATGCAGATGTGAAACATTGCAAAATAGAAAAAACAAGAGGAAAACTGACAAGATAAAACAAATTTATGTTTGTTTTGTTGAACGCGTCAACAAAACAGTCATAAACTTTTGCGTTTTGAGTGTGCGACACAGGTTTTTCGTCGCAGCGACTTATCAGTCATCCAACCGTGTTTTTTCCAATTGCGGCCATGTCCGCACATATTGCGTTCATAATTTCTCACAGTTGAACACGCGAGGCGATATGTTACCAAATAATCACCAAGCAGGCAAAACTATTTTTTTGATTGTTTCTTCATTTTGACCGCATCTGCTCAATTTTTCTTTTTTCAGTTCAATTTATTTGTTGGTTCTTCTTTGAGTGCGGTTGTTCACTTTTTTCTTGATTTTTTATTAAGTATATCTATTCAATTATTCACTCACCCCTTCATTTAGCCAGTGTTTTGAAGCGACACAGAAATGCGCGAGGAAGTTATGTTGCACGCGATATCACCCGATTGATCTGTTCGATAGATGTGCGCAGACGCACTGCTCAAAGCATCAAGCGTCTCACGCGTTGGGTGACCGTATGAATTTTTTCCAACACTTACAAGGGCAATTGATGGCTTTAGCTCTTGAGCCGTTTGGAAATCGATAGCTTTTTTTGAGCCGTGATGTCCGACTTTATAGATATCGAGCGTGTTGATTTTTCCACTTTCGATCATCTTGTCTAGCTGTTCATCTTCACAATCTCCACACAAAAGCGCATTTGCATCCACTCGACCATCAAAATCTACATCTGCCTCACAAAGAAGCGTCAAACTATCTGCGTTTCCGCCCTTATCACTGAAGGTGTCTGGCCAAACAACCCCCAAGCTCCACGCTCCGCACGAGATGTTGTTCCCCACATTCACACCAACCACATTGCTCTCTCCAACCAACGCACCAGCTTCCCTGCGCAACTTAGAACAGTTAGAACAGCTGCAACTTTTCGCAAAATCGCAGATTATCACCTTGTCAACTTGAACAACTCCCTCAAGTGCAGACAGCGACCCCATATGATCGTCGTCTGCATGCGATATCAAAACAGCATCCAAGTGATATATTCCCTGGCGCGCCAAGGCAGCCAGGAGCATCTGGTCTTCGTTTCCCGTGTCTACCAACATCGCGTTGTTTTCGCTTCTTATCAAAAGCGAGTCGCCTTGCCCCACGTTCAGCGCCACCAGTTGTGTGCCAGACGTTTCCTGAACGCAAAAATTCGCACAAACCGCCAAAACACAAGCTGCAGAGCAGATTGCGCCAACTGCAGCCAGCCTCAAGCGCGGCCAAAAAAACCAGAGAGCGAATGTGGCAAGTGCTGTTATGACGAGTGCTGAGATTGTGTTTAGAGTAAATGGAATAGACGCATAGGGAATGTGAGCTACCACCCCCACAGCACTGCACAAAAGCGAACATGCGGCTATTGCTGCATTGAACGCTTGCGTGGAAGCAAAAGACCACACGCCTTGCAAAGCACAACCTGAAAACCCTAGCGCACATATTATTGTAAATAGTGGCGCAGCTATCAGGTTTGCGAGCGGAGATGCTAGGGGCAACTGGCAAAACACACTAGCAGACAGAGGAGTTGAGAGCAGCGAGGCGGAAAGTGTTACGCCGATTGATGAGCTTAAAGTGTCTGCTGCCTTGACTTTCCCAAATTCAAACCAAGTTTGCATCAATCTTGCGAATAGCAAAATTCCTAGCACAGAGAGAGCAGAGAGCGCAAATGAAAGTGAGAGCGCCGTTGTGGGGGCAAAACCTACCATCAAAAGAATGCAGATGCCGAGCGCATTTAAGGGTGCGCTTTTGCGTTTTGCAACGTATGACAAAAGAATGGCAAACGTCATGATGCCTGCACGCATGGCAGAAATTGGCAGCGCCGCAAACACCAAAAACGCACAGACAAACATTGTTTGCACTACCACGCAAACACCAGCCCTTACGTGAACACGTCGCAAAAAGGCACCGACCAGCATCACAACTAAAGACAGATGTGCGCCAGACACGGCGACTAGGTGCGCCAACCCTGAAACCTTAAAATCATTGTATGCTTGTGTGTCATAGAGCTCTGTGCGATATCCACATAGAAGAGCGCAGAGCACTATTTTTGCATCGTCTGACCCATCTGCCGCCCCGATAGAGTCAATC
>CAVEFW010000083.1:0-11022 GCA_963615035.1 Phocaeicola dorei | reverse complement strand
GCTCTGTATGCATTTCATGAGCCGATGGGTCTTCTTCGTCCACCACGCGAAAAGTGTCAAGCCCCACTTCCAAATCAACACACTCCCAACCCACGCCTGCTTCTTTCAGCTTTTCTATCAGCTCAGGTGTGAAATGCAAGCCTGCAGTTGGCGCCGCGGCACTTCTTTCTGTTTTAGAGTAAACAGTTTGATACATTTCTTTGTCGCCAGTGTAGCTTTTGATATATGGCGGCAGCGGGGTGTTTCCTATAAGATGCAGCGCTTCATCGAGCGACGGCATGTTGGTGGTAAGTTTCACTATGCGCTCGCCTTTTGATGAGTGATTTGATGAGTGAGTGCTCGGTGTTGCACTTTGCGCATTAGAGCCCGCGCCCACAAAGCCCATGATTTCTGCTTCCATCACCACTTTTGAAGACGCGGAAGAAGCGGAAGAAGCGGAGCCGCCCTGCCTGCTCCCACAGCCTTTGTCTTCACGCTCGCTCACATCTGCCTCAAAGCACACAACGCCGCCAGGCTTTAAGCGTTTGCCTGGACGCACGAGCGCTTCCCAATAGGCGCATTTGTTGTTGGGCACAAACGCGCTTGCGTCAAGCCCCAGCGCGCTCAGGCTCTCGCCAGTGGCAGGTCGCAACAAAAACACTTCTGCCACACCACCAGTGCTGCGTTTTCGCCCCAAAAGTCGCGCAGGTCTAACACGCGTTTCGTTTGCCACCAACAAATCTCCTGGGTGTAAAAAATTCATGATGTCGCGAAAGATGCAATCTTGAAGTTGCCCGTCTTTGCGCCCAACGACCAACATGCGACACTCATCACGCACACTAGCAGGGCTTTGAGCTATCAGTTCCTCGGGCAGAGAATAATCAAAATCATCTGTTTTCATCTTAGGTCACCAGCGCAACAACAAACAATGCAGCAATAAACGAATTGTTAAACGTCTATTTATAATCACTGCCGATGACCACCAAAAAATCATCTTTCATGATGTATGAACCGTCGTTTATCTGCGTAGAACCCACACCCAACGCGCTCACAATGGCAGCTGCTGCCTGTGCTTGCGAAGAATTGGAATAGATAACTAAAGTTTTTGTGTAACTCGAAGAATCCGCATTTCCTGTTTCTGTGGTAAATCCGAGTGCAGCTACTTTTTGTGCTGCTGTGGCAGCTACGCCAGACACTCCTGTGCCATTTCTCACGGCAACGCTTCCTGAATATTTCACGTTTGCGTTAGCGTTTGTGGTTCCGCCTTGTGCACCCGTTGCAGAGCTTGTGTTTGTGGCCGTGCTTCCATAGGTTGATGCCGTGCTTCCGTCACCACTGCTCGACAAAATAACGCCAGTTGCAGAGTCTATCTGTGTTGTGGTGGTCGGGGGCAAGCCCTGGTCTACGCGCTGCATCATCGTTGCCCAAGACGTTTTATCTGCCACTTCATACCAAACTTCATTCACATATTGCGAAGTTGTTGGAACAGCCGCTGAATAAATGTCTGTTGCGGGGTTCATGCCTCGCATGCTGTTTGCCATGGCAACCAAATCTGCAACAGATAAGTCTGTGGTTACATAGTTTGCCGCGGAACTCACCGTGTTCACGATTGTAACAGGGTCTGAATTCAACAGCTTTTTGGCAATCGCGCCCAAAACAGTGCGCTGATTGGCGGCACGATAGAGATCTCCCGCGCCTTGATCGTCGTATGTATGGCGCGAACGACACAAGATGAGCGCCTGTTCGCCGTTGAGCGTTTGCAGCCCAGCGTTCAAAACACCGCCCGCTTGATCATCGTCTATTGCGGTGGGAACATCCACTTCTATTCCGTTTAAGCTATCCACGATGCCCGAAAACCCATCAAAGTTTATTTCCGCATAGTGAGAAATTGGCACACCAGCAAGTTTTGAAACAGTTTTCACCGCATATGCAGGCCCGCCGATAGCATATGCAGCATTGATTTTCTGGCTGCCATTTTCTTCCATGTCAACCATGGTGTCGCGAGGAATAGAGATGAGCGTGGCCTTTTTTTGCGTCGGGTCAACACGCGCCAAAATCATGCTATCAGAGCGATATGTGTCGCCAAATTCGCCTGAAGCGTCGCGATCTTCGCTTTTGTCTGTGCCCAACAACAAAGCATAGAAAGGCTCGCCTGTATATTGCGTATCTTGCAACTGTTCTAGCAAATCAGCATCCAAACCGGTGGAAAGTTTGTGGTCGATGCTATTTAGATAGGCAAAAGCCACACCTGCACCTACAGCCGCCATGAGCAAAACAACCACAAAAGCAACAACGAACGGGCGTTTGCTTCTTTTGTGGCCGTTATACGAATTGCTTGCGCGATGTTCTTTTGTGCTCGATGCGCTGCCATATGCATCTCTGCTATATTTCGAACGAACAGGAGCATCTAGCCCTATAACGGGCAAACTGTTGGCGGCAATGCCAGAGCTTGCGCTAGGCTCATCAACTCCCCAAGGCGTTTCTGCAGCTTTAGCAGATTTGTTTTGCGAATATCTAGAATATTGTTGAAATGAAGATCCCGAAGATTTAGAAGCCGAATTTGTGCCAGTTTCCCTAAAGCGAGATCTGGGTCTTCCTCTTCCATTTTTTTTTGATGCCATAAATTAGTGGCCTTTCATAGGTTACATTTCACAGCGGGGCAATTTCACAGCGGTGGCAACTTTGCGCTTTCAGCGAATTTCTAACCAGAATATTTCGCTTTGCCACAGCTTATGTGCGCACATGCAAAACGTTCAGCAATTTGTAAAACTGCCCGCAAATTCAAAACGGTCTATAAATCCAGTTTATCCAGTTCGCGAATTACCTGTAAATTGTGCCCGTAAATTGCCGCGCGTTTTCTTATTTTCTCTTAAAAACGCTGGTTTAATTAAATAATGCACAAAAAATATAGATAAATTTTAATCGAGCTAATCGTTTTTTTGCTCATTTTCTTTTTGCTCTTGCAAAACAATGTCATATGCCACATTGCGTGAAACATTGAACTCACGCGTCAAATGCTTGACTATTTCGCTGTTACGCAAGCCGCTTTTAAGCAAAGCACATGCGCGGGTGTGCGCTTGTATTTCTTCGTTTTGCGCGTCTTCGTCTTGTTCCAATTTACTTGGCGCATCTATGACCATCACAATTTCGCCTTTGATGTTGTTCGTTTTTTCTCGCGCATCAAACGTTTCAAAAACTTCTCCTGCCAAACCCACCAATACTTCCTCATAGCGTTTTGTGAGTTCACGACACACGCAAACACGGCGGCACGGATATGTTTGTTCTATGGTTTTAAGTGCCGATGTCAAGCGTTTGGGGCTTTCGTAAAAAACAAGACATGCGTCCAAGCTTTTTAGTTGATCCAACAAACGCAGGCGCTCCCCCGTCTTTCGAGGAAAAAACCCGTGAAAATAAAAGCGCGGGCAAGAAAACCCACTTGAAACATATGCAGTTGTGAGCGCTGAAGCACCGGGCAGCACTTCCACCGCAACGCCCGCCTCTCGCGCTGCTGCAACCAGCCGAAGCCCAGGGTCAGATATGCCAGGCATACCTGCATCGCTGCAATACGCCACAACTTCACCGCTCCTAACGCGATCTATCACACCTTTGGCGCGCGCACTCATGAGTGTTTCGTCCAAGCGCTCAATGCGTGTTTTAACGCCAAGAGCTGCCAGCAACTTTGCGCTCACTCGAGTGTCTTCGGCAAACACCACATCTGCGCTCTCAAACGCATCCACACATCTATGCGTAATATCACCCAGATTTCCGATAGGTGTGGCACAGATGATTAGTTTGCCTTGGTTTTTATTTTTTTCTTTGCTCACCTTTGCACATTTCCTTTTGCTATTAAAATATCTAGTTGAAAAAATGCTGCCAACTAATCATAAAATATTACAATATGCAAACGCTGCAAACAAACAAAACGCAATGCCGCTAAATAAAACAATGGCAATGCAATAACGCTAAGCGCAACAGCACTAGGCAAAACAAACTAGTCGCGCAGCACAACACTGGCAAACGCAACAGCACTAAGCACGGCAAAACTAAAAGCAACAAGCTAAGCGCGCAGCACAATCAAAGATATATATAAGCAATCAAACATATAAAGGAGACAAAATGCTCACCGATGGCAAAGGCACACTCGCAGAACAAGAAGCATCAAAGGCGCGCGACAAAGAAAAATTTGCTGCCGCAGCCGCCAAGGCAGCACAGGAAAGGGCGCAGCTTTCAGACAAGCGCAAATTCACCGACGAAGCGGGCAACAAATGGATGTATGCAATTCACACACAAGATGGCACTGCACACATTTTTGGGTGCGAATCAAACGCTGAACACCTAGACATTCCAGCAACGATAGACGGCTCAAGCGTGGTCGCGCTGCACTCTTCGGCTGTGTGCAACATGCCATCACTTACAAGCGTGAGTGTGCCTGCCAGCGTAAAGAGCATTGCAAAATATACGTTCAAAGGCTGCCCTAACATAAAGAAATTTGATGCTTCGTGCGATGTGGAAGAATATAGCCCCACATGGTTTGACGTAAGCCGCAAAATAGAAGAACTCAAACTTCCCCAACAAGCCGTTGAACTAAAACCAAACGTGTTCGACTTGCCGCTGAAAAAACTTACCATAGGTGCCGCCACACGCAAACTAACACCAGGAATGTTTGGGCGCAGCAAACTCGAAAAAATAGAGATATCCCCCAAAAACACACATCTAAAAACAGATGGCACTGGCATCTATTCTAAAGACGGCGAAACATTTTTGGCGCTGCCGCGTCCCGTTGAGTCATACACCATATCACCCAACACAAAAGCGCTTGCTAAAAAGGCGTTCAGCACCTTTTCTTGTTTGAAGAAAGTTGTTTTGCCTGAAAGCGTTGAGGTGATTGATGAATTTTGCTTTTCGCGCACAAGCATCACAGAGTTCACAGCACCTAAAAATTGCAGAGAAATTCGCAAGAGCGCCTTTATAAATTGCAGACAACTAAAACATGTTTGTTTAAACGATGCGCTAGAAGTTGTTGAAGACGAAGCTTTCGCAGTATGCGCAATATCTGAGTTGCACCTTCCAAAGAATCTAAAACATCTGGGCAATCGTGTGGCTATTTCGACAAATTGCACATTTTCAGGTGAGGCTGCTTCGTTTACTGTTCACCCAGAATGCAAGCACTTAAAACTGGACGCTCAGGGGTGCCTTTATGCCAAACAAGGCGATGACATGGTGCTTGTGCGCTATCTAGACACGTCCACAGAAAACATCGAAGTTGCACCTGGCACAACTAAGATTGGCGAGTCTGCGCTCTTTAAGCACCCCAACCTAAAAAGCGTGGTGTTGCCTGATGGTGTGCGTGAAATTGATAAATGCGCGTTCAAAGACTGCGAAAGCCTCACACACATAGAAGTGCCTGAAACACTTGAACGCATAGAGGGTGAAGCTTTCGTTAACACTCGCATAGATGGCATCTACATTCCCAAAAAGCTTGAATACATCGGGCCCATGGCTTTGGTGAGTGCTGGTGCTTTTCGTGCCGAAGATGCGCCCTCGATACAAAATATCAAGGTGAACCCTGAAAACAAGAAATTTTATAAGGCGGGAAGTCTTTTGTGTGAACATTTAGATGGTGGCGAAGATGCCGTGGTGGTGCGCGACACGTCTGATCACATAGTGAAATTTCCACGCAGCGTTACCACTGTGTTGCCTTACGCGTTGGGGGGTGCCACCGACATCGAGGAGTTGTATGTGTCCGACAACATAACAACCATTCATATGCGAGGTTTTGCCTTTGATTGCCACATTCCAAAAATCTATATGCATATAGACAAAGCAGTTGAAGGTCATACGGATTTCTTCTTTGCATTCCCAAACAACATGCGCGGAAAGCGCCAGTTGGGCAACGCGTTTCGCACGATGAAGAGCGTAAATGTGCAGGCGGTTTATTATTGCTATGATTTGACCATCACGAATTCTGGTTCGTTTGGCACCTATGGCAAAAATGACGACGACCTTTACTATCAGATGAAGCTTATCTTTGAGCGCCTTGACGACCCTGTGCTTATGTCTAGTGTAACGCGCGAGACGATCGACAAGATATTCCTGTTCAACATCGAAGAGTTGGGCCGTTTGTTCACCATGTTTTCTGACACACACGCAATCGATGAAATTGACAAATATGGATATGTGCGCGAAAACAACATCGGACTGTTGATGTCGGGCGCATTCATCGCCTGCGCGGATGCAGAACACAAGGTCGAAAATGCGCGTGATGCGCTTTGTGTGGTTGAAGCGCGACTTGAAAAACTTGAAGGCGAGCTGGAAGAAGCAAAAGCGGCTTTAGAAAATTCTGGAAGCGAAAACACGGAAACAGGCAGCGAAAAAGACGCAAAGAAAACGCTTGAGCAAGCGAAAAAGGCTGTCGAGTCTACGCGTGCACGCGCGGAAAAGCGCAGAGGCGTTTTGGTGAGGGCCGAAGAACTCGTGGGAAAAACATCTGTGGTGCGCGACTATGTTTTGAAATTGGCACTCGATAAATTTGAGATTGACGAGTGCGAAGCGGTCAAACTAGTTGAAAACATAAAACTAGAAAAAGAAGAAGCGCAGAGAAAAGAACCCATGAACAAGCGACGCGGAGGGGTTGCGGCAAACACGAACGGGAACGCAAGCAAAACCGCAAGCACGAACACAAGCTCAAACGCAGGCGCAAACACTTCCGCAAACGCAAATGGCGGCACTAGCACATCAAGCGAAAACACAGCAGAGCACAAAAAAGACGACTACCACCCAAAAAGCGCTGGCAGCGATCCTGCCCTTCGCAAAGCCATATGGGGGTAAGGTGCTTTATGCAAACGCCACCCTCACAAAGTTTTTAAGCAACTTGGCACCAACGTCGGAACTTTTTTCTGGGTGAAACTGAACGGCGAAGGCACGCTTGCTCACAGACACAGCGCTCGACATGGTTATTGAGTGTTTCGTTGTGGCAATAGTTTGTTCACATACAGGCACAAAATATGAATGCGTGAAATAAAAATATTCGTCTTGCTTGATGCCTTCAAACAACAAATTTTCCACACCGTCTTGCTTGCTGTCAGGCTTGTCGCAAACCGATACAGTGTTCCACCCAACATGAGGAATTTTGTATGTGTTGCCCTGCTCATCACACGCGGGCAAGCGATGCACGGTATGTCGCAAAAAACCCATGCCCGCTGTTTTGCCCTCTTCGTTCAGCGCTGCGCCCTCAACGCCAAATTCACAAAGCAAGTGCAACCCCAAACAAATGCCCAAAAACGGCACGCCATCTTTTATGCGCTGAGTGATTACATCCATCTGTCCTAGGTCTCGCATGCTCTTTGCAGCGTCGGCAAATGCGCCCACTCCAGGCAAAACAATCGCTTGAGCACTTGCAATCTCTTTTGCGTCAGATGTTGTGAGCACGCTCACATCGCTTCGTCCTAAACTGTCTAGTGCCGCACATAATCCGCGCTCAACAGATAATAAATTGCCCATCTTGTAATCAACAACTGCTATCAAGATATATCTCCAAACACCACAACAATCGCAAACTAAACACTCAAAAACCACACCTGTTTAAATAGCAACTTTTTAAATCGCGCCTTTTGTGCTCGGGATAACGCCTGCAATGCGCGGATTTATTTCACACGCCTGACAAAGTGCTCGCGCCACCGCCTTAAAAGCGGCTTCCAGAATATGGTGAGAATTTTCCCCGGCAAGTTGACGCACGTGCAGCGTGAGGTTTGCATTCGACGCAAACGACTTGAAAAATTCAACGCCTAACTCTGTGTCAAAATTGCCCACCTGTTCAGCAGGAATATTCATGTGCGTCCAACAACCCCCGCGTCCACTAAAATCAAGCGCCGCCAGCACAAGTGCTTCATCCATAGCAAGCGTAAAATTGCCAAAACGGTTGATGCCTTCTTTTGTTCCCAACGCTTGCAAAAATGCGGTGCCGAGCACTATCCCTGTGTCTTCAACAGTATGATGAGCGTCTATTTCGGTGTCGCCTTTTGCGCTTATTCGCATATCGAAAAGCCCGTGACGACCGAACGCATCTAACATGTGATCAAAAAAAGGCACACCCGTATCTATGCAAGTTTTTCCGCTGCCGTCTAAATTCAACTCTACGCATATGTCTGTTTCTTTTGTCTTGCGCTCAACTTTTGCAGCGCGATCTAGAGTTAAAAGCCCCAGCTCACCCGCTTGTTCCAATTGCGCCGCGATGCCATGCGCTATGTGCTTTTTCAACATTTTTCCTCTCCTGTTTTTATGTTTGCATTTTCTGAATTTGAGTTTTTGAAAGGTAACACAAATTAACACTTATACAAAAACAGTCAAACAACACACATATATAACAAATAATTTATAGGAAGTCATATTTTGTTTCTTTTGACAAGCTCTCAGCACATTAAAGAGCACTAAACGCACTAAACAGGGCATCTGTGACCTTCTTCAGTTGTAAGGATTAACGGGCCTTCTTCTGTGATGGCCACGGTTTTTTCAAAGTGTGCCGAAGGCATTCCATCTGCGGTGCAAACAAGCCACCCATCTGACATTTGCTTTGTTTGCTCTGTTCCGATATTTATCATCGGCTCTATGGCCAACACCATGCCAGCACTCAACTTTGTGCCAGTGTGTTTTCTGCCATAATTGGGCACGTTCGGGTCTTCGTGCATTTTATGACCCACGCCATGCCCCACATAATCACGCACAACGCCAAAGCCCGCACGCTCGGCAATTTCTTGAACGGCGTTACCGATATCGCCAAGCCTGTTTCCAACACAAGCAGCATTCAACCCAGCCCACATGCACTCTTCTGTTATATCTAGCAATCGCTGTTTTTCAGCCGAAATAGCTCCAACGGGAAAAGTCCAAGCATTGTCTCCCACCCAGCCGTCAACTATCGCACCCGTATCTATAGACAAAATATCACCCTCGCGCAAAATTACGCTTGCACTAGGGATGCCGTGAACAATCTGTTCGTTCACAGAAGCACAGATGGAAGCTGGAAATCCACAATATCCCTTGAACGCTGGCACGCCACCCTCCAAGCGAATTACTCGCTCTGCGAAAGAATCTAGCTCTAGCGTGGAAATGCCTGGCTGCACCAGTTGACCAACCTCTCGCAGCACTTTTGCAGATATCCTGCCCGCCTCTTTCATGGCGTCTATCTCTGCTGGCGATTTCTTGTGAATCATTATCTATGCTCCTTTAATTTTTTTCTTTAATGCTTAAACGGGCTGCAAGTTTCCATGTGAGCGCGGCATTCACTTGCGCGTTATTAAAAAATGCTGCGACAAAACAACAAACTTGAAAAGTTAACCTAGTCTAACTTCACATATATTATTTCAAATTTTGTTTCTTTTCAATACTTCACAAAATAAAAAAAGCGCCCGAATAGACGCTCTTTTTGTTTGTGCTTTAAGCGAACCGCCACAAATCAGCAACACGCAATCAACCACGCAATCAGTCACACACGACCAACCAAACGAAATCAAGCACGCACAATCAATCATTTCGCTTTGCAACAAATTGCAAAATGATTTTATGCGCTTGTGTAGTCTCTGTGAACCGATGGATCAATCTTGATGCCAGGAGTCATCGTGGCGGCAATCGTTATGCTCTTTACATATTTACCTTTGGCAGAAGCAGGGCGCACGCGCAAAATTTCATCGTATAGCGCACCATAGTTTTCCGCCAACTGTTCTGCACCGAAACTCATCTTTCCGATGGTCACATGACAAATGCCGAAGCGGTCTGCGCGATATTCCACTTTGCCGCCTTTGAGTTCGCCGATAGCGCGCGCAACATCGGGCGTTACAGTGCCAAGTTTAGGGTTAGGCATCAAACCTCGTGGACCTAAGATTTTGCCTAACTTGCCCACTTTCGCCATCTGATCAGGAGTTGCCACAGCAGCATCGAATTCGATTTTGCCAGACTGAATGTCTTGCACCAAATCGTCTGATCCAACAATTTCAGCGCCAGCTGCCTTTGCCGCCTTTGCTGCTTCGCCTTCAGCAAAAACAGCCACACGCACAGTCTTACCCGAACCATTTGGCAAACTGATTGTGCCGCGAAGTTGTTGGTCTGCTTTTCTTGTGTCAACCCCAAGGCGAATGTGAGCTTCAACCGTTTGGTCGAAATTACCTGTAGGGAATTCCTTTAACAACTTAAAAGCTGAAAGAGGAGAAACCACATCAGCAGGCACTTTTTCAAGTGCTGCTTGATAGTTTTTAGATTTATTCTTCTTTTTAGCCATAATAAATATCCTTTCGTGGTGTAACGAGCCAAGTGCAACATTGGCGCATCAAAGCAACCATCCTAGTGCAACATTGGCGCACAATAACAACCTTCTTGTTGCAACATAGAAACCTTTGATGCTTTACCTTTTGTTGTTTACACTTACCCTTCCACTGTTTTCATCTTTCGTAAATCACACACGCTGTCGCGTGGCTTTTACATATTGCCTGACCGAAAAATGGTCGAAAAATTTTCAAAAAAACTTGCTCAACAAAATATGAAAGCCACACTAAAAATTAAGCATCAAGCAACGCCTGAAGTTTGCGTGTAACCTCATATTTCTTCTTCATCTCTCTGCCTTCAACACGCACACCCATAGAACGCGCTGTGCCAGCAATGATGTTTTTAGCAGCCTCAATATCATTTGCATTCAAGTCAGGCATCTTGATCTCTGCAATCTCTGTAAGCTGAGCATCACTAAGCTCACCCACAAACTTCAACTGAGGTATGCCTGAAGCATGTTCTATCCCCAGCTTTTGTTTAATCAAAAAAGCAGCTGGAGGAGTTTTGCAAACAAAATCGAAACTTTTATCTTCATAAACTGTAATTTCTACTGGAATAACAGTTCCAGCTTTGTCTTGTGTCTGAGCATTAAATGCCTGACAGAACTGCATAATGTTCACGCCCTGTGCGCCCAATGCTGGGCCAACAGGAGGCGCTGGATTAGCTTGCCCTGCAGGTATTTGCAACTTCACAAAACCTGTCGCATTTTTAGCCATTTTATAAACCTTTCAA
>CAVEFW010000082.1:2093-6428 GCA_963615035.1 Phocaeicola dorei | reverse complement strand
GTGGTGTTGGATTCAAACAAACTTACAGAGTGGGCAGACAACATTTCATCTCAGTTAAACACCGTGGGTTCAACTCGCACATACACACGCCCCGACGGAAAGGCCATCACGGTGTCGGGAGGCGCATATGGCTGGATTGTGGATAGCGAAACATTTGCCAATCAGGTGCGATCAGATGCTGCAGAGGGCACAACAAAAACATCTGCCATTCAATGCGAACAGGAAGGCACTGGCTTTTTGGGGATAGGTCAAGCCGACTGGGGCAAGCGTTATGTGGATGTTGATTTGACTGAGCAACATGTTCGTTTTTACGATGACGCAGGAAACATAATCTGGGAGGCGGATTGCGTGTCTGGGGCTCCCACAGACAATCATTCCACTCCCACAGGTGTTTGGTATGTGAATAGCAAAGAAAGCCCCAGCACATTGATAGGATATAAGTCAAACGGCGAAAAAGAATATGAAACAAAAGTGCAATTCTGGATGGCGTTTGAGGGAAATGGTGTTGGTTTTCACGATGCCACATGGCAATCTGCTTTCGGTGGCACGCGTTATCAAGATGGATATGGGTCGCATGGGTGCATCAATCTGTCTTACGAAAAAGCTGAATCGCTTTATGGCATCATAAAGACAAACGATGTTGTTGTGGTGCACAACTAGTGCTTAAAAAACTAGTGCTTAAAACTTCTAACCCTTATAAAACTAACGCTTAGAAATGCACCAAACTTCTAAAACACAGCACAAAGCAAAGCGCACTAAAAGTTCGCAAAATCTTGGAGTGTGTGCCGATCAAGCAAATATCAATTTGGGCGCATATTCAAAAAAACACACAAACAGTGCGCCCATCGGCGTGTTCGACTCTGGTTTTGGCGGCTTGACTGTTGCGCGAGAAATTGCGAAAGCGCTGCCTTGCGAAAACCTGATATATCTAGGCGATTCTCTGCGTTGTCCTTATGGTCCGCGTGAGCCTTCGCAAGTGCGCGATTTGGTGAGGCGCATTTGCACGTGGCTTGCCTCGCGTGATGTGAAGATGATAGTTATCGCGTGCAACACAGCCACAGCAGCGGGTCTTGAATTGGCAAGACGTGAGTTTGATGTGCCAGTGTTGGGCGTGATCTCTCCTGGTGCTCGCGCTGCAACAGCGGCAACACAAAACAAAAAAGTGGGAGTGATCGCCACAAAGGGCACCGTGAACTCTGGTGCATATTCTTCTGCCATTCGCGCACTAGACCCAAATATCACTGTGTTTTCCACGCCCACGCCTCGTTTTGTTGAGATAGCGGAAGCTGGCGTTAAAATGGCGCAAGGGCCAATCGAGAGTTACACAAGCCTGGCTTCAAAGGTCTATATTCGCCCCGAGTTTCAAGAAATAGCGCGTGAATATTTAGAGCCGCTTCGCAGGTGTAATATAGACACGCTTGTGATGGGGTGCACGCACTTTCCGCTTTTGAAAAGTTTGATAGGGTCTGCCATTGGAAGAGATGTAAAGCTCATAAATTCTGCGCGCGAAGTGGCGCGTGATGTTGTGCGTGCGCTTGAAGATGGCGGGTTGGCAAATGGAGCGTCTGGCGATGCGGCAGGCGAAATGCTAAAAGTTGCGCGTGGCGAAGCGACTAACGATGTGGCTAGCAATGCGCTTGACAATGCATGCAACAATGCGCCTAGTAATGCGCTTGACAATGCATGCAACAATGCGCCTAGTAATGCGCTTAATGATGCCCCTTCGGCTGATGTTTCGCCTAGGTATGAATTTTTTACAACTGGAAACGACTTGGAGGAGTTCAAGAGGTTTGGTGAGCGAGTGTTTCGATCGCAAATTACAAATGTTTCGCACATAGAAATTTAAAATGCATTATTTTATGATGAATTCAAAGCGAACAAAAGCGCATGTGGTGTTGAAAACGCGTGGTTTTGAAACTAGAAAGCAAGATATGAGAGATAAAAACAACAATAACGCTTCTTTTGGTGATACGTCTGTTATAGATGTGCAGAGCACATCTGCGAGCGCGCATGCGCCAAAACCTGCGAGCGCGCATGCGCCAATATCTGCGCAGCTAGATGCGCACGCGCCAACAGATGCATATGCGCCAACACCCATGCCAGCCGCGTCTGCACCAGCGTCTGCACAAATGCCACTAAATGTTCCCGTGCCAGCCGCGCATGCGCCTGCATCTGCACCAGCAAATGTAGCACCCACAAATCAAAACGCAAACAAATCAAAGAAGTCTCGCATATATAGGGCGGCTCAAATCTTCTTTTTGCTAGTGTTCATTGTTTGTCTTGCTATTCTTGGCTTTATCGCTGCGCAATACATCATTCAGCGCATGAACAACCAAGATCTAGCAGATCGAGTTGTTTTGTATGATGAAAATGTAAACGGGGGCGACTTGGCGAAAATGACCATAGATTGGGATGCGCTTCGGGCGGAATGTCCAGATGTTGTGGCGTGGATAACAATTCCAGACAGTGTTGTGAACTATCCTGTTGTTCAAGGAAGCGACAACGAATATTATCTGCATCGATCTTACGATGGCACCACATCTTGGGCAAGCACAGGTGGCACGATTTTCTTGGATTCTGGAAACACTTCCAATTTTAGCGATGAAAACAACGTTTTCTATGGTCATCATATGTACGACGGCTCTATGTTTGCAGAGATTGCTTCCTGGGAAAATCAAGACAATTTTGACGATCATCGCATAATCTATGTGCTAACTCCAACGATGAATTACCGCTTGACCACTTTTGCAAATGTTATCACAACGGGTGATGATGCGATAATTCAAACAAAGTTTTCCACTGCTGAAGATTTCACAGAATATGTGAGCGACAAAATGGAAAGAAGCGTGGTAAGTGCGCCAGATTTTGTGCGCCCGTGGGACAACATGATTGAAAGTGTGCCTTTGGCATCGAGAATTGGAAAAATGTTCATGCTTGTGACTTGTGAATATAGCAGAAATGATGGGCGAGCGTGTGCGTGTGCATATGTATCAGAACAAGCGCGTCCGCTAAACGCTAAATAAGATGGTGCTAAATAAAATGGTGAAAAAAAAGACAGATTGCAAATCGATGTAAAACTTCAAAATAAGCTGGCCGTGCAAGTTGCAATATGACCTGTTATTTGTTGTATGAGTTTTTGGCACTATGCGGCAAAATCTTATAGCTCTAAACTTTGTAGATTTCTTTATTTGCGCTATACTACACCGCGCACATGAAACGATAATGCGAAGCAGCAATGCTAAAACATAGATGTTCCACGCAAAATAAAGCGTGCAAGTGAGGCAAAACGTAAAAGTGTTGCATGATATGCGCGGCGTTTATCTATGTGGATGGTTAAATTGTTGATTTGTGTTTTGCTATGTGTTTGTGTGCATATGTGCGCCCATGGCTCAACGGATAGAGCATCAGACTTCTAATCTGGCGGTTGTAGGTTCGAATCCTACTGGGCGCACCACTTCTGAGCTGGTGCTTCGCTTGTTTTCAAGAAAATTGAACGAGGAAATCGTGCTAGATTGCATCGCAAAAGCAGACAACATGCCAAATTGCATGCCACAGCCATCTTAAACAGACACGCGCATGCATCTCAAAAATCAACGTTTAAGACATCTCATCGCGTTAAGTATAGCAATCACGCAAACTCCAACGTCTCCAAACACGGCCATCCACATGCTTGCTGCGCCCGCTGCAGCCAAAATCATTATGGCAACCTTTACGCCAATAGCAAACACAATGTTTTCATATGTAATGCGCATAGTTTTTTTAGAGATGCGAATAGATAAGGCTATGTTTAAGGGGTTATCATCCATCAACACCACGTCTGCTGCCTCTATTGCTGCATCGCTTCCAGCAGCTCCCATGGCCACTCCAACATCAGATCGCATGATTACAGGCGCATCATTCACTCCATCTCCCACAAATGCAAGCGTTGAGGTTTGCTTTTTTGATTTAAGCAAATCTTCAACTATTTCCACCTTGTTGTTGGGCAATAGCTCTGCGTAATACAAATCTATTCCAAGCTCATTTGCCACTTCGCCCGCCACTTGTTTTCTATCTCCAGTCAACATGACGCACTCTTTAACGCCCGCTTTATGCAAATCTTGAATAGCTTGCACGCTCTCGTTTTTCACAACATCAGATATAACGATGCTCCCTAAAAATTCGCCGTTGCGTGCCACATATAATATTGTTCCCAGAGTGCTTGGTTTAGAAATTGCTATATCGTTGCTTGTCATCAGTGCTTCGTTTCCCACTAAAACAAAAGAATTATCAACGTTTGCTTGAATGCCCTCGCCGCTCAATTCGCAGATGTCTGTTATCTGGGCTTTGTTAGGTTTT
>CAVEFW010000082.1:0-2085 GCA_963615035.1 Phocaeicola dorei | reverse complement strand
AGGTTTTGCTGCATCTATGCCCGAACTTAGTCTTTTTTCATAAGTTGTGCAAACAGACTTAGCAATGGGGTGGTTGGATAGACCCTCTGCCATCGCTGCAAAGTAAAGCACCTCATCAGGTGTGTGCCCCTTCGATGCTGAAATGTCGACAACTTCAAAAGTGCCTGTTGTGAGTGTGCCTGTTTTGTCGAAAGCGATGATGTGCGTTTTTGAGAGCGCCTCTAGATAGTTTGAACCTTTTATCAATATTCCCGCGCGACTTGCAGCCCCTATGCCTGCAAAAAACGAAAGCGGAACGCTTATCACCAAAGCGCAAGGACAACTTACAACTAAAAATATGAGACCTCTCTCAACCCACACAGCCCAAGAAAGCCCCAAGAATAGGGGAGGAATAATTGCCAGCAACAACGCACACCCAACTACAACTGGCGTGTATATGCGAGCAAATCGCGTAATGAAGTTTTCGGTGCGTGCTTTCTTTTCGCTTGCGTTTTCCACCATCTCCATTATGCGTGCAACGGTTGAATCATCATATTTCTTTGTTGTCTTTATCCGCAAAACGCCCACCAGATTGGTGCAGCCGCTCAAAACATTCGTTTTTTCGCCCACACTCACAGGCATGCTCTCTCCTGTGAGCGCAGATGTGTCAAGTTTGCTTTGCCCACTTACAACAACGCCATCTATAGGCACACGTTCTCCTGGCTTCACCACAATTATGCTGCCCACATCAACACATGCAGGGTCGGTTTGCTCAAGCTTGGTGGTGTTATGCGCCACCCTGCGCTCAACGGTGCAAACATCAGGCACAATATCTAACATGCTCGTGATGCTTTTTCTGCTTTTGCTCACCGCCAAGTCTTCAAACAGCTCGCCTATCTGATAAAACAACATCACAGCCACACCTTCAGCCATGTGTGGGTCGCTATCTGGGAAAAACACCAAGCAAAAAGCACCAATTGTGGCTATGCTCATCAAAAAGTTTTCATCGAACAATCTGCCGCCTATCGCTCCGCGCGCAGCCTTCATTAAAACGCGCCCGCCAACAATTAGATAGGGGATTAAACACAGCGCAAACTCGACATAGAGCGCGGCGTGCCCTTCAAAGAATAAGTCAAAAGGGAACAGCTCTATCGCGACAAGCATAATGCCTGCGACAATTATTTTTATCAAACGCTTTTTTTGTTTCTTTGTTAAATTTAGTTTTTTCAGTGGTTTTGGTTGGGCATCCATGATTTTTTCCTTGAGGTGTATTCACTTTGCATCAGATTTTTTTAAACTTTGAATCAGTTTTTATTGAAAAAGACCTGCTAACATCTTTTATCGAAAAAATGCTGCAATCAACTTTTTAATCAACACACACTGTGCAATCAATTAACGCACACCGTGTAATCAATTAACAAACACCGTGCAGTCTGGTTCTATCTTGCGAAAAATCTTCAAACTTTTCGCAAGCGCGTCATCAAACGATTCATCGCTTGCATCCAGTGTAAATTTTTGCAACAAAAAGTTCACTTTTGCGCCATTTACATTGTCGAGTTTGCATATCTTTCTTTCAATGTCGCTTGCACACTTTGCGCAACATAGATCTTCAAGTTTAAATGTCTTCTGCATCGTTTTCTCCTTAGTGTTTGGTCGGTGTTTTATTTACTGAATTGGCTGGTCAATTTACATGCGCAACCTATTCGCAAACATGGTTTAAGCCTTGCGAGAGAATGCTATGCACGTGATCGTCTGATAAGGAATATATAGTCAGCTTGCCTTCTTTTCTAAACTTGACAAGGCGAGCTTGGCGCAAACTGCGAAGCTGGTGCGAAACTGCGCTTTGCGTGGCCCCCACCGTTTCAGATATGCACGCCACGCACATATCGTCTTCCATGAGCGCATACAATATCTTTATGCGCGTTGTGTCGCTGAACACCTTGAATAGATCTGCCAAGTCATAGAGCAACTCTTCTTTAGGCATCGTTTTTAATATGTGCTCGTGCGGGGTTTTGTCTGTTGTTTGCGGGGTTTTATCTGCTGCTTGTGACGTTTTGTCTGTTGTTTGCGGGGTTTTATCTGCTGCTTGTGACGTTTTGTCTGTTG
>CAVEFW010000081.1:0-7563 GCA_963615035.1 Phocaeicola dorei | reverse complement strand
CATGCGCCCAAATTGCAAACGATTGTTAGTAAGCGGCACGGGGATGGTCGGATTAAAAATTGCCGAAGCTGCATTTGTGCGAGGCATTGACGTTTGCATGGTTGGCATAAGCGATCGCGTTTTAAGCGCAAACGCGTTTTTATGTTGTGCAACTCGCTTTGAGGAAGGTTTGCGTGCGCGTGGCGTCGATTTGAAGCCAAATTGCAAAATTGACGATGTGAAAGTTGCCTCTGGTGAACTTTTAGTCAGTTTTAGCGATGGCACAACGGGCGCGTTCAGCGACATTGCGCTGGCGCATGGAGTTCATGCGAACCTAGATTTCATAGATGGCGGCTCGCTTGAAAAAGATCACGGATTGATTACAGATGAACATATGAAAACAAGCAACCCAGATGTGTATGCTGCAGGCGATGTTGCACAGACAAAAGACCCTATCACGGGCACATCTCACATTTTGGGCACATGGAGTGCCGCCGCTGCCCAAGGAAAAATTGCAGGGGCGTGTGTTGCGCGTGAGATGCTAGGTTGCAGTAACAATGGCGGCAATGATGGAGAGGGCATTTGTTTCGCAGACACACCTTGTGCGCAACATGTCTGCGTTTCGCCACAAAGTGGCATTCCAACATTTAAAAAGTGCAGTGTGCCTTCTAACACGATACAATTCGACGATTTGCTCTTTATCTCTGCAGGCGTTATAAGCAATGTTTCAAGTTTATGTTTGAAGGGTGCGTCTGCTCCTTCTAAAACATCGCTTGAAGTTTGTGAAAAACCAGACATGACCATAGCGCGACTTTTTGCACACACACCAGATGGCGAAAAAGTGCTTGTTGGCTTTAACGTTGTGGAAGATCATTGCTCTGAAGGCGATGTCGCTTTCGATATTGCAGCAATGCTCAGCCTGAAACTCGAGGAAAACTTTCTTGATTAGTTTCTTACATCTGCCTCGATGTAATTTTTCGCGCGCCACTTTATAACCATTTTCACAATCTAAATCTTCGCACACCTAATGTGTAAAAATTGTATCATCTATATTTTTTTAGCACTCTTTGCCTCGGAGTGCTAAAATCAAGCGCAACATTGCATGAAATCGCGCAAAAAAATTTCGCAAAAAATCGCGCTAAGCACAGCAAGAAACTAAATGCAGCTGATGCAGCCAAACGCAATTAAGCGCACCTGCAAACAATTAATGCAGCGCATGACAAACAAGAAAGGCAAAAACACATAAATGCTATCTGACAGAAGACAAAAAGTTCTGCGTGCTCTAATCGAAGAATACGTCGAGCGTGCATTGCCTGTGGGTTCGCGCACGCTAACAGAACACTATGACTTGGGCGTTTCTGCGGCAACCGTTCGCAACGAGCTTTCTGCGCTTGAAGAGGGCGGATATATATCTCAACCTCACACATCTTCTGGCAGAGTGCCCACCGATTACGGATATAGAACGTTTGTCGATTCCATAATCGCCACCGACACTCAACCTAAAACTAGTGAATACACACATCTAGTCAAACAAATTCGCGAATATGCAACACAGTTGGATGACTTAATGGAAGAAACATCTGCCCTGCTTGCTCGCTTGACAGATTGTTTGTCCATAGTTGTTGCTCCCACCACACAAGATCTCGTGATAAAACAGATAACGCTTGTTTGCATGAACGCAAAAAGCGTAATGCTTGTAGTTGTTACGCAAGACGGACAAGTTCTAAATCGCCACATGCAATTTGAAAATGGTGTTTCGTCAGACAGCTTTGCACCATGCGCTCTAACACCAGACACCCTTGCGGCAATCCAGCAATTTCTAAATGAAAAACTTGCTGGAAAATCGCTGTCAGACTTAAAATCTGGGCTGCATGAAATAATCGTCGATACTTTTTGCAAAAAATATGCTGAGGGTGCATACATCGAAGCGTTTATGAATGAAATTAAAACTTGTTTGCAATCTGCATCTCAAGATGCCATCGGTCATCACACACATCGTCTGGGTTTAAGTTCGCTTATGTCTCAGCCAGAATTTTCTCACTCATCAGCGCTTGTGCCCATAATGCAAGTGCTAGAAGATGAAACTGTGCTCTTGGAGTTGTTAGATGCGCAAGATTTGAGTGCTAATGGCAGCGTTAACAAACAAGAAAACAAATCAGACACCGAAAAAAACCAGACACAAGACACATCTCCTGTGGTTACAATCGGCATGGAAAATTCGAGTTTCGGATTGCCAGGAGTGTCTGTGGTGGCAGGAAAATATGGCAGAGGAAATTCGGCAGGCGTGGTGGCGGTCATCGGGCCTACGCGCATGAACTATTCAAAAGTGATAAGTGCTGTGCGCTTGGCAACTCAGGCACTGCGCGACGATTGATGTTTTTGTAATTTGGTGGCGGTCGTCGTTTTTGTTTGAAAGCGAGCGGCGTTTTCATCAACAGGAAGTCTCGCCCACACAACGTTTTCGTTCACAAAACGTTTCGCCCACAGAGCCCCAACACGAATTTAAGAAATTAAAAACACAAGCAAAATAAAATTGGGAGGATAGGACAGATCACATGGCAAAAGATTTATACGAAGTTTTAGGTGTATCAAAAAATGCTAACGACGATGAAATAAAACACGCGTTCAGAAAAAAAGCGCGACAATTGCATCCAGACGTAAATAAAGAACCAGATGCGGAAGAAAAATTCAAGGAATTAAACGAAGCATACGATGTGCTCTCAGACAAAAACAAGCGCGCACAATACGATCGCTTCGGCACAATTCCAGGAGCTGCAGGTGGTGGGTCTGGATATGTAGATATGGAAGACATCTTCGGTGGCATGGGAGATATATTCTCAAGCTTCTTTGGCGGCGGTGCTGCGGGTGGCGGCAAGGTGCGCAAAGAGGGCCGCGACATGAGCATAGGCCTTCGCATATCGCTTGAAGACGTGGCACTGGGTGTGAAAAAAGAAATTGTTTACGATCGCCTATCTCCTTGCGATAAGTGTCATGGCACAGGCGCTGGCAAAGACGGTAAAAAAATCAAGTGTTCAGAGTGTGGGGGAAGCGGTCGCGTTGTTAGTGTGCAACAAACCATTCTTGGCAGCATGCAATCTGCCACCACTTGCTCGAAATGTCATGGCACAGGTGAGATCATAGAAAACCCTTGCACAGAGTGCGATGGGCAAGGTCGCGTGCCCGACAGACAGCGCGTAAGCGTAGACATTCCTGCTGGCATTCGCGATGGTCAACAGTTGCGCGTGCCAAAATATGGCGAGGCGGGCATGAATGGTGCTGCTTCTGGCGATCTGTTGGTCAGCGTTCGCATATCGCCAAATGACACATTCCAGCGCGATGGCGACAACTTGCACATGCAAAAGCGCATCTCGATGATTCAAGCCACGCTTGGAGCCGAAATTGAAGTCGATGGCATCTTGCCAGATGAAAAGGTTGCAGTGCGCATTCCTTCTGGTTGTCAAAACGATCAAACCATTCGCGTGAGGGGCTTTGGCATGCCACGCCTTAGAAGCGACACGCGCGGCGATTTATATGTGCATATAACTGTTGAAATTCCGAAAAAACTGACAGATCACCAGCGCGAGCTTCTAGAAGAGCTGGCAGACGACATGGGAGAGGAAGTGGCTGGCGAGAGATCAACTTGGGAAAAGTTGAAAGATGCATTTAAATAGGTTTTTTCTAGATGAACAGGTGCTTGAGTGCCAGACGCAAGATGTCTTTGAGCTGCGCCTATCTGAGCCAGACTTAAAGCATGCGCGTGTTTTGCGTTTACGCACTGGTGAGCACATTGCAATAATCGATGCAACAGGCAATTATTTTGAGTGTGAGATCGTAAGTTTTTTGCCACAGAGTGCCATGTGTGTGCGCATCTCAAAACACTCAGATGAAAAAGATGTCACAGTTGAGCCGCATGTGAGCGTAAGCCTTGCATATGGTTTGGCCAAGGGGCAGAAAATAGACGAGGTCATTCGCCATGCAACAGAAGTTGGCGTGAGTGAGTTTTTGTTGCTTAAGTGCGCTCGCAGCGTGATGAAAATAAACGAGCCTCAAGCTCAAAAAAAATTGTTGAGGTGGAACAACATAGCGAAAAGTGCAGCTATGCAAAGTGCTCAAGCTCGCGTGCCTCGCGTTTTTCCCCCTGTTGATATAGAGCAATTTTGCGATTTTGTGAATTGTTTTGATTGTGTTTGCATTTGTTGGGAGCAAGCAGATGGTTCACTTGGCTTTAGAGAAGCTCTTTTTGATGTGAAGAAAAAAGCTCAAGCGCACACTTCCACGGCTCCTCAAAAAATTGCAGTGGTGGTGGGGCCAGAAGGCGGCTTTGAACAAACAGAGATAGACGCCATGCTTGCTTGCAACAAAAACGCACACCTAGTTTCTCTGGGTTCGAGCATCTTGCGCACTGAAACAGCAGGCGTTTTGGCTCCAGCACTTGCAATGTATGAGCTGGGAATGTTGGGAGGGTCAAACTAGGTGAGAGAGCCTTTGTTTCACATAGTAAATCTCGGGTGCAAGGTAAATCGCACAGAAAGCGACGGGTGCGCTTTGCGCCTTTTGTGCGCGGGTTGGAATGCAACAGATTTGCAAAGCGCAAACTTGATTGTGATAAACACTTGCACTGTCACAGGAGAAGCCGAAAAGAAAACAAGAAAGGCAGTGCGCCACGCTATAACCAACAACACTCACGCAAAAATTGTAGTCAGCGGTTGTGCCGCGCAGATATCTCCTGAAACTTTTGAGGAAATGAGCAGTCGTGTTTTAGTGGTGCCTAAAGCAAAGCTTGAAAGCACGATTTGCGACATAGCGACATCTTATGCACTCGCAATGTCGGGCGCCGATAAAACAGTTGAGGCGCAGGCAAACGCTAACAAAACACCTAACATCCAGCCAAACAACAAAGAAAAATTTCTGCTCTCCAAAAAAGATTTGTTTCGCACGCGCGTCGGAGTAAAAATTCAAGATGGATGCAACAACGCTTGCACCTATTGCATAATTCACGTAGCACGTGGAAAAAGCTATTCGCGCCCTGCCGAAGATGTGATCGATGAGTGCAAGATGTTGCACAAACTGGGCGTGCGTGAGATTGTGCTCACTGGCATAAATATAGGTTCCTATTCAAGTTCAATAGGTTTAACAGAGCTTTTAGTTTCTTTGTTAAACGAAACGCAAGGCTTCGATGATTTAGGCATACCTCTCACTCGTTTTCGCATATCCAGCATAGAACCAGCAGATGTAAGCGACGAATTGCTTGAATTGTTAGCTAGTTCAAATGGCAGAATAGCACGTCATTTGCACCTGCCACTTCAATCTGGGTCATCAAAGGTTTTATATGAGATGGCGCGTCCTTATACATCTGAACAATTCATGGAACTCACGAGTAAAATTCGCAAAACGTGTCCTAGCATTGCTCTGTCAACCGATGTTATCGCTGGGTTTCCAGGCGAGAGCGAGCAAGATTTCAAAGACACAATCAAAGTTTGCAAACATGCTAAATTCATGAAATTGCATGTTTTTCCATACTCGAAGCGGCAAGGCACGCCTGCAGCACAGCGAGACGATCAAATTTCCGCTCAAACAAAAACAGATAGATGCGCAATATTGCGTGAACTCTCAAAAAATCTGGCAAAGGCAGACTTTGATAGCAGACGCAACACCACAGAGCTAGCATTAGTTGAGCGGCGTGGTGTGGCAACGCTTGAAAGCTATCATGAAATAGATGTTCCAGAGAGCATAAAAGTTGGTAAACTTACACCTATTCGTCTATAAACAAAACCGCCTAAAAACCGACTCTAAAACCGACCACAAATAAAAAGCGCAGGTGCAAGAATGCAAAATGATACAGATTTTCTTGGATCAGACAATTTAGATAAAAAAGATGCTTCGTCGCAAAATTCCCTAGAGCAAACAATCATCTATGCGCCTGGCGCAAAGCTAAATCAAGCGTTAGTTCAGCGTGCATATCGCAAAAATCACTCGCTAAATGTAAGGGTTGTAAACACGCTAGAGCTTGCAAAGATAATGAGTGTGAGCGCGTGTTATTTTCCCAAAGAAAAGATAATCGATAAAGATGAACAGCTTTTGCGCATCTTGCGTGCAACCAAGGGCGTTGCATATTTTAATCAATCTACGCAAAATGAAAACTTGTGTTCAGGTGCAACCAAAGATGAAAATAGCGAAAAATTTTCTGTAACTCTCAACGACGCAGAAGAGATTATGCGTGCAATAAATTTGGCGCGAATGTTGATTTCAGGTTGTGAATTTGAAGGCTTAAAGCAAGGCTTGAGTGTTGGAAAATTTCAAGATAAAAATGATGCGTTGTTGCAAGTGTATAAAAACTATATGGAAGGGTGTGCGGCAAGCGGTGTTTGCGATAGCATCTCATATATTCGCGATGTTCTAAATAATTGCACCAATCCCATTTCAGCTCGATTGTTTTTATATGAGGAGGCAAACTTAAAACCTTTGGAGCTTTGCTTGTTTGAAACTGCACTGGGTGGTAAGTGTGCACCTGAAAATATAATTTCCACACATCAGATTTATGGCGCTAACAAAAAGAACGAAGAAAATAGCACAGATGAAACAATAGTTAAAAGCTATAAAAAGTGTTATGGCACAACGAACGAGATAAATTCGATAATAGATGAGATATGCCAAAAAAATATGCTGCTTGACACTGTAACTATTGCAATCAGCAATGCGCGCGCATACACTCAGATAATCTATGATTTAGCTATGCTTCACAAAATCCCTGCAACGTTTGAACAGGGAATATCTATCTTAAACACAAATGCCGCCAATCTGCTTAAGCTCTATCTTAGCTGGAGTTTAGAGAGCGGTTTTTCTCATGACGCTCTGCGCGATATGATTAAAAGTGATTTTTTCGACTTCGATAAATTCATGGAGAGTGTTTCGGGATTTGCTGAAAATGCGCAAGATGGAAATAGCGATAAATCCGATTGCGCAGTGTCTGAAGAAATGTCTGACGGGCAAGAGCGGGGTTGCTCCAATAAAAATTCCTCCAATAAAAGTTGCTCTGATAAATTTAGAGAATCGGAATTTCTTGAGCGTCTATATTCTGCTCGCTTTGGAAATAGTGTTGAATATAACAATCAGCGAATGAGCGAATATCGCGCAAGTGTGTCGAGCGCAAAAGATGCAATAGGGCGCATTTTCGATGAAGGGTCGATAAGTTTTTCAGTTATATGTGCAGATGAATATCTGGATGCGCTGGATAGGGCGTCAAAGCTTCTGGCGTTGCCAATCTATGACTTCATAAAGAAATTCACGCGCATGCCTCCCGCGCCAAGCGATGCAGACACTCTAAACATGCCATCTGCGCCAAACGCGGCAAACATTGAAAATCCGCCAAATCTTTCAAATCCCACAGACACACCTTACACATCAAACGACTTTGCTTATTCATTAGTGTGGAGCGCAAACATCCAAGCAAAAACTTACATAGTAGGCAAACTTAAAGATTACGAAACATATAGAGATGATGTTTCTTTTCAAGACTACGTCCAGCGAATATTCAAAGCAAATGTTTGTGCCACAAGCCCTGCTCCTGGAGCTATGCATGTAGTG
>CAVEFW010000080.1:0-2017 GCA_963615035.1 Phocaeicola dorei | reverse complement strand
GTGCATGAGCCTGGTGTGGCAACAAGCCACATAAACACAATTTCTTCTGTCAACTTTCACGATGCTTTGCACATATCCCTTGCAAATTCGATGATAGATGCCCTCACGAAAAACAAAAACATATCTAGCGCGGCGCTGTTGTCTGCCATATGCAAAGATGTGCCCTGCGCGGGTGCATACCTTACATCTGTTAATTATGATCCAAACGTGGATGCATCAAAGATGGCAGATTATCTGTGTGAAGAGTTGCAAATCGAAGATATGCAAGACTCCATCGATGCCCTGCGCTCTCAAGCAAAAGACGGTGAAGACAGCGATGAACTATTTCGCACCATTGTTGGAATGCAGCGCGATTTGAATAAGCGCAAAGCTGCGCACAAGCCGCTGTGATAAATGGTGCACAAGCCGCTGTGATAAATGGTTTTCCAAAAATTTTTCAAGGAAGGCTAAATTAACAATAAACTCATGCCAAGCTTTGAGAATTCGCTAAAACCCTGCTAAACTTGAAGCGATTTTAAGAAATTTCGCAAGTTAACTTAAGTAAACTTAGATATTGAAAGGCAACAATTAATGTTAAAGATTATTACTGCGCCTAACCCTTTGTTAAACACCGTGTGCGACCCTTACGCCAAAAATGAATTCAACACGGTAGCCATGCGCAAGTTTGCCAAGCAACTCACAAAGATGATGTATAAATTTGAAGGTGTTGGCTTGGCTGCACCGCAGGTGGGAATAACAAAACGCATGATCGTTGTGGATTGCACAGACCAAAACCCTAAAGACCCATTTGTTCTTGTAAACCCTGAAATTGTGCAATCAAGCAAGGAATGCAGCCCCGGCGGCGAGGGTTGTTTGAGCCTGCCTGGCATTCAAGTTGAAATAAATAGGCATGAATGGGTGCGCGTGTCTTATGCAGACTTGGAAGGCAACATCACGCAGGTCGAAGCGGATGGGCTTTTGGCGCGTTGTTTGCAACATGAGATAGATCACTTGAATGGCAAAACCATGTTTGAGTCTTGTTCTGCCTCTGTTCGCCTGAAAGCCTTGCAAGACTATGAAATGGCAAAACTCAATGGGGCCAGACCAGGAGAAGTAAACAGCGGAAACTAAACGCGGTTTTTGAAAGAACGTTGCACGAGAAAGTTGCACGCGGACGCTGCATGAGAACGTTGCGCACGAATGTTACACACGAAAGTTGCGCAATAATATTGCACTACATCGCACTAGCACGCGAAGTTAATTTATCGACGAAAAATGCATCATAGGAGAAGAAAATGAGAATTGTTTTTATGGGAACACCCAGCTATGCTGCAACCATTTTAGAAGAAATAAGTTATCAACACGATGTTTTATGCGCATACACTCGCCCAGACGCTGTGCGCGGTCGCGGGCGTGCGCTTGTGCCCAGCCCCGTGAAACTGATGGCACAAAAGCTAAACATTTCTGTGCGAGAGCCAAAAACGCTTAAAAGAGCAGATGAAGTGCAACGTCTGACAGAGCTGAACCCCGATATAGTTGTTGTGGCAGCTTATGGCATGATTTTGCCTAAAGAAATTTTGAGCGTGCCAAAGTTCGGTTGCATAAATGCGCATGCGTCCATTTTGCCCAGATGGCGAGGTGCAGCCCCGATAGAGCGTGCCATTTTAGCAGGAGACGCGCAGGTGGGAGTGTGCATCATGCGCATGGAAGAGGGGCTAGACACCGGCCCTTATTGTGTTTGTCGCACGACCGATATCGCCGATAAAACGTGTGAGGAACTAACAAGCGAGCTGGCATTACTCGGTGCCAGAGCGTGTCTTAGTGCTCTTTTTCAGATTGAGGCAGATGGCGTGCGCTGGGAAGCACAAGACGAATCGGCTGCAACATATGCTCAAAAAATCGAAAAACATGAGCTCAATTTATCGCTTGATGATAGTTGCAAAACAGCTTATCGCAAACAGCACGCATCGAGTGAGGCACACCCTTGCAAGGTGGTGCTTGGTAAGAAAACAGTGTCGCTTTTAGAGGTGGCAAGCGT
>CAVEFW010000079.1:0-4873 GCA_963615035.1 Phocaeicola dorei | reverse complement strand
GTATACGCACGCTCAACGAGCCCTGTGACAAGCAGGTGGTCTCCCGTTTCTGTGATGTCACACACGGAGCACAAAAGATAACTTGTTGCCATATCTACTACAGGCACTTTCGCTTTTGTGAATTGTTCGCCTTGTCGTGCGTTTTGTGGTGCGCTGTGGTGTATGCTCTGCACTGTGTCGCGCTGTGTACCACGCGTTGTGCAATTTTGCGTGGTGCGTCGCGCATGCTGTTGCGATTCGCACTGTGCGCTACCTCGTGCGCTTCCTTGCACATCGTTCGTCTTTTCGTGCGCGTGTGTCTCACGTCGTTTTGCAACAGAACGCGCTATGATGCTATTTTTCTTGAAGAGTTCTTTGAGCGTGAGTTTATCTCCGTCATCAATTTCGTTCACCACTTCATCGTCGCGCACATTTGCTTGCACATAATTCACACTTGCGCGCATTTCATGTTCAACTTCCACGATTTTATGCTTCACCATCACGTTTTTATTGAATTGAAAGCCCGTGCGCGTGCCCACTTGTTCGCACAGAAAAACACCTTCAGGCGTGGCGGGTAATACGTTTAGGCTGAAATGACCACTCTTTTGAATGCATGACATTGTGTGACTGCGTGAACGCAGTGAAAACGCAACCATGGGGGGCTCGTGTGATATGGGAGTAGCCCAGATGATGGTGGCAAAACCAACTTCATCGCGCCTGCCCACACTGCCCACAATTATTACAGGTCTGGGGTCGAGGAGTGCTGCAACATCGCGACCTGTTGCTTCATTCCACGCGACACCGTCATTTTGCGGCGCACTAAATGTGTTTTGTGTTTGCGGGCGCGTGGCGTTTTGTGACTGCGTAGCACTTTGTGCACACGGTGGTGCTTGAGTTTGCGTTGCGTCCTTCGGGCGCGTGGCTGCTTGAGTTTGCCCTACATCTTGCGGGCGCGTTGGCGTTTGCGTGGAGCTTTCCCGCTCAATCTTGTTTTTTTCCTGCGTCATCGCGCTCGTCTTTCTTCCCTTCGCTATTTTTCCTCATCTTTATCACTTCTGTGGGCACTATGCATGCACATAGGCGTGTCTGGCACATCAATCCCCAATGCGGCTGACGCCATTATACGCAGCTCTTGGATGGTCTCTCGATAACATGCAAGCGCATCTATCCAACGCCGCAGGCAATTTCTGCCTTGGTCGGTCAGCGTAAACAAACGCTTTGCCGAACCTTCTTCAGGTGTGTCCCAATGTGAACTAACCAAGCCTGTTTCTTCCATGCGCTTCAATGCGCGATATATGCCTGTAGCATCTGGTTTTTTTCCGCCAAACATGGGAGAGTCGGCTGCTTGTTGAACGATTACATATCCATGCAAAGGCTCATTTGACAGGGCCAACAGGCAAAGAATGGTTGGCTGAGATAGGCGAGATAGTGATTTTCCCAGCGCCGCACATTCGTTTAAGTCTTTATCATTTTGTGGATGACATCCTTCCCACATGATATTCCTTTCAATTAGTTGTCTAAAACACTTATCTATTGTATCCCAACATGCAAAAAATGCGCATAAAACCATTTTATATTTAGAGGCTCATATTTAGAGGTGCGCGAACCTTGGAAGTTTAACCACGCATTTATGCTTTTATGTAACGCTTGGAGGGTGTATGAATTTCAGATTTTTTGTTATAGTGTTTTACTTAAATGATTGCCTATTTTTTAACTATTTCTATCAGATTTATCGATGACAATTAATCAAAAGGCTGGATTTCATGTGTGGAATTATTGGATATACAGGAAGTGCTCGCGTGGTGCCCATATTGTTGCGCGGGCTTCAAAATTTAGAATATCGCGGATATGACAGCGCAGGCGTGGCTTTGCAAACAGATGCGGGATTGGTGCGCGTGCGCGAGGCGGGAAAAGTGGCCAATTTGGTGAGAGCGCTTGAACGCGACGGTTTTTTAGATGGTTTCGATGATGGCGATGATGCTAAGTCAGAAAACGCTGAAACATCTCATGTGCCCACCTGCGGCATAGGACATACCCGTTGGGCTACGCATGGTAAACCTAGCAAAGAAAATGCGCACCCGCATATGAGTTGTGATGGGAAAATTGCCGTCGTGCACAATGGCATCATTGAAAATTTTGCAGAATTGCGCGGAGAGTTGGAAGCGCAAGGTCATGTGTTTACAAGCGACACCGACTCCGAGGTGTTAGCTCATTTAATTGAGCGAGAATATTGCAAATTGTGCGAAAGTGAGGCCAAGACATCCAAGAGATCAAGGGAGACAATAGCTAACACGCATGACGATGGCAGCACTTCTGAGGCATCTCAAAGATTGCTCACAGCCGTGCACAAAGCAACAACGTGTGTGGTGGGTGCATATGCTCTGTGTGTGATGTGTGCCGATGTGCCCGACACAATTGTGGTTACGCGAAAAGACAGCCCGCTTGTTGTGGGCATAAAGGAGGGCAAATCACACGGCTCATATGTTGCTAGCGATGTGATAGCAATGCTTGATGCCACGCGAGACGTGGTTGTGCTCGAGGAAGGAAATTTCGCCATTCTTGAGCCTGAGTCTGTGAACTTTTATGACGCCGACCTAAAACAGATTAAGCCTGAGATAACTCATGTAGATTGGGATGCAGGTGTTGCAGAAAAAGGTGGATACCCCGATTTCATGTTGAAAGAAATTCACGAACAGCCGCGCGTCATTCGCGATACGCTGGCGGGCAGGCTTATAGGTGATGAACTTATTATAGATGAGCTGAATATGAGTGCCGAAGAGCTCAACTTGATCGATCGCGTTTATGTGATTGCGTGTGGCACGAGCTATCACGCGGGACTCATCGCTAAAAATTTGATAGAGGCTTGGGCACGCATTCCATGCGAAGTGGAAGTGGCAAGCGAATTTCGCTATCGAAACCCCATCATCACTCCCACCACACTCTGTGTTGCCGTAAGCCAAAGTGGCGAGACAGCAGACACGCTTGCAGCCATTCGCGATGCGCGTGTGAAAGGTGCGCGCGTGTTCGGCATCACAAACGTGATAGGAAGCCCCGTGGCTCGTGAGTCAGACGGCGTTATTTACACAAAGGCGAACAAAGAAATTGCAGTGGCTTCCACGAAAAGTTTTTTGGGGCAAGTGGTGAGCCTTACGTTGTTGTCTTTGTTGCTCGCACAAGCGCATGGTCGCATGCGCACCAATCAGTTGCGCATGTTGTTTCGCGAGCTATCCGATACGGCGGCGGCAGTGGAAAAAGTGCTCTCAGATACAGATGATATCGATGTGGCTGCAAAAGCGTGTGTAAACGCTCAATCGGCAATGTTTATAGGCCGTGGAATGGGAAGTGCCATTGCGTGCGAAGGTGCACTTAAGCTAAAAGAAATTTCATATTTGCACGCAGAAAGCTATCCTGCAGGCGAGATGAAACACGGGCCCATTGCGCTGCTCGACGCAGATTTTCCCATCATAGCTGTGGCCACACATTCGCCTACATATGACAAGATGATTAGCAACTTGCAAGAAGCGCGTGCCCGCGGGGCACGCATAGTGGCGGTTGCAACTGCAGGCGATGAAGACATCAAAAAACATGCCGACCACGTTATCTATATCCCTAAAGTGCGCGATGAATTCAGCGCCATCGTGGCGAGTGTGCCCTTGCAACTATTGGCGCGTCGCATAGCCATTTTGCGCAATTGCAACGTGGATCAACCGCGCAATTTGGCGAAAAGCGTCACCGTTGAATAAAGGGGCACGCATGAAAGGCAACACGAAAGACAACGCTAAATTTGATGCGGGGGATAACACGCAAGACGACGTGCGAGTTGATGCGCAAGGCGACATGAGGCATGTGCAGGCAACCAATGCACAAGCCACCCATCACGACCCCAACAAAAACGACGTTGAACAAAACTTAGACAAAACCCTAAGCAGCGAATATCCAAACAACGTGGGGCTGGGGCTAGATGTAGTGGAAATTGCTCGAATGCGTGAGATTCTCGCACGCACGCCATCTTTTGCCGTGCGCGTTTTTTCAAAACAAGAACAAGAATATTGCAATTCAAAGCCTGTGCCTGCAGTGCAATATGCCATGCGATTTGCGGCAAAAGAGGCGGTTTTGAAAGCTTTGGGCACTGGGTTTTCATGTGGGGTCGGGGTGCGCGATATTGAAGTGAAACACAACGCAAAGGGCAAGCCATATGTGGTGCTTTCAGGTCGCGCAAGTGAAATTGCAAACGATATGGGCATAGAAGAAATTCCTATATCTTTGTCTTACACACACACCGAAGCTGTGGCGTGTGCGTGCGCTATTCAAAAAAAGCCTCAAGACGAAACAAGCGCAAAAAACCCGCTTGACGAGCTAACTTGGCAGTTCAAACAGACGCGAGATATGCTAGACGATATACGCTAGACAACAACGATTTCAAATAAGTTATTCACATGCTATAACTTTAAAAAAACAGCTTACATACAAAGAGGAAAAAACAGTCATGCACCGCGACACAGAAAATAAGTCAACATGCAACGAATCAACGCAAAGCAAACCATTTGTTTGTGTGAATAACTTGAGCGTGAAAACACTTCAAGGCTCTGTGTATGAAAGTGTTAGTTTTTCTGCAAACAAGGGTCAGGTTATAGCTTTATTTGGTCAGGACGGGTGTGGCAAAACATCGCTTCTTTTGACTTTGGGCGCACGCATGAAGCCAACATCGGGAAATGGTCAAATTGGCGGATATGACATCGCAAAAGATTATAAAAAAATTCGAGCTTTATCTGGGGTGTCGCTCATAAAAAATGTAAATGACATCCCCGAACATTCAAGCGTGCGCGATGTTGTTGCAAATGAATTTGCTCTTTGTGGGAAAAAAAATAGTAAAAAGTTTGTCGAGGCATACTTA
>CAVEFW010000078.1:0-2869 GCA_963615035.1 Phocaeicola dorei | reverse complement strand
GGTTTGTCTTGCGCAACTAGACCAGTAAGATTAAGCTGTTCTTTGTTGATGTCAAATGAATATGTTTGCTCACCCTTATAGTTTCCAGTTCCGCGAATAACAACGCTTCCTTTTCCTGCGTTCAGATTTTCTCCATATTCAACGCTGAAATCTTCGCCTTGCTTATATTCGCTAGAAACAACATTAGGTTGTATTTGTGAAGCGGTGTAATCGTAAGAGTTGTTTTCAAGAGAAATCTTGCTAAAGTCGATGTCTTTAAGTTCGGATTTTTTTTCGGTGATAGCATAGAAACCTATTTTTTCATCGTTCCACCCATACTTGCTCACAAGCTCTGAGTGTTCACCTTCAATAGCTGTGAAATGATGGGCTGCAAGCGCACCATTATATAAACGATATATGCTATAAGCCCCATCCATCAAAGACCCATCAGCGTTTTCAGCAGAATAGAATATAGGATTGGCATCGTTGTCATATGCCCAACCCCAATTTGCCACCAGTTCATCTGCCTCTTCTTTGCTTGTGGTGTAATGATGGCTCATCTTTGTGAGTGCGCCAAGACCTGCGTTATAGAGCCTATATACTCCCTTTGAAGAATTTGTCGGAGACTTCCAAGCTTCCTTTTCTTGGGTCCACCCATGTTTGGTTAGCTCATCATATTCAAATGCGCTAGTCGTAAATAGGTGTTCGCTTGTAATTTTGTTATATAAGCGATAAACAACTTGCGTTTGTTGATCTTCGCTTAAGTTAGACGTTGAAAGACCTTCATCATCATAGACCGACCCCTCCCCAAACGAATTCGCAAACGCGCTTTGTGCAATAAACCCTGCAACACACATAGATGCTGCCAAGGCAATGGCGCAAAGCAATTTTGATAGATTTAATTTAGAAACATGCATAATAACTCCCCAAAAAATGTATAATAGAAATGTTTAAGATAGATTTAAGGCAATCTCATTTTAACTTAAAACCTAGCATCTCGAGGTGAAAATTATGAAAAATAAATCTAGAGTTGTGTCTGTGCTCTTGGCTGCAACACTTACAAGCAACTTTGCTTTTTGCGGCTTTGCTTGGGCAACAGATAATCAAACAAACACCACCACGTCTCCTAGCGTTTCAAAAACTTCAGACAATAGCACAGCAGATGTGTCTTTGCATTTAGCACTGGGAGATAGCATCACATATGGTTACACACAAAGCGGAGGTCAATTTACAGACAGTTGCTTTGTGAATAAAATGGCAGACACTTTAGGTGTTGCCGCCATCAACCAATCCATTTCAGGAAACACATCTGCAGGCATTTTGCAACAGTTAAACTCTGGGGAACTTGATAGCACAATTCAGGCAGCCAGCACTATATCTATCACATGCGGCGGAAATGATCTTTTGCCAGTGCTATTTGTAAGAACGGCAAATTACTATAATGCACATTATGCAACTGGCGGACAAACAATAACCGCAAACGATGTTGTGACCATCTTGACTGGCGGAAATTCGTCTCAACGCAGTTATGTGCAGCTCAGTTTGATGTACGCACTAGATGGAGCCGAAACTTCAGATGAGCTAAAATTGGCTATAGCCAATTTTACAAGCAACATAAACCAAGTTTGCTCATATATAAAGAGCAAAAACTCTAGTGCAGAAATATATCTAGCCACTCAATACAACCCATATGCAAATATCACAAACTATTTTTATGCAACATCTGCAGCCCACATTGGCAACTGTATAGTGGCTCTAAACTCAGCAATAACAGCCAATGCACAGTTAGGTCGATACAATGTTGTGGATGTATATACTGCATTTGTTGGGCATACAGCCGAATATTGTAATGCAAAAGACCCAACAGACTTTTCTGGCGACACCTTGACCAAAGCTCTTGATTTCCATCCAACCGAGGCTGGACATGCGGCCATAGCAACTTGCTTTTCTGAGGCGATAAGCCCCACAAGCACACAAACCAACACGCAAAGCACATCCGTTGAAGCACAGAGCGTAAATAATTCATCCAGCGATGCAAACAGCACTGAGCAAAAAGCAAATCAGGAAACTGCCGCTGATGAAAGTGCGCTTCAAGTTGAAACAGCAGCAAGCAATGCAAGCGATGCAAGCGATGCCAGCGCGCTTCAAGGCAGCCCAGCAGCAAACGATGTAAGCAATGCCAGCGACGCAAGTGAAACTTCAACAAACGAAGCACAGACATCTAAGGCATCTGAAATTGCAACAGTTGCGCAACCAACCACCACAGACACGTCACACACAGCATATGCAACAGAAACGCCATATGCAACAGAAACGCCTGCCCTGAAAGTTAGCGAAGCAGACAGTCAAAACAGCACTGAAAGCTTGGCTGCTATATCAGACGGTGCACAAAATCAAACAAGTGCAAATGAAGAAGGCGACCAAGAAGAAAATAACACTGCAAGCCCCCTTTCTTCTCCAAGTGCTGCAGGCAGCATGGCTCTAGTGGCTGCAGGTGTTGGTGCTATGCGCTCAAAGCGCATGAGCAAATAAGAAAGCAACAAAACATGACAAAAGCTGACACTCTGCGCGAAACTAAGTCAAACTTACCGAAACTCTGCCTCGTTGTGCCCTGTTATAACGAGGCAGAAGTTTTGCCTATAACCAGCAAGGTTTTCCAAAACAAAATAGAGCAACTCATACAATCAAACAAAATAGACAAACAAAGCTCTGTGCTATTTATAGATGATGGCAGCAAAGATGATACTTGGAAAATCATTAAAAGCCTAAGCGAGAAAAAAGGCGTGTTTGAAGGGCTCAAACTATCTAGAAACAGAGGTCATCAAAACGCTTTGTTGGCTGGCCTTTTGTGCGTGAAAGACAAATATGACATAACCATTTCCATAGATGC
>CAVEFW010000077.1:0-4840 GCA_963615035.1 Phocaeicola dorei | reverse complement strand
GCGTGGAGCACCCAGAATGTCTAAACGCGACAAGGCTCAAGTGTCTGGTGCGTCAAATTCACGCGCTGCCAAGAAAAATTCTTCTCGCGCTGCGCGCTCTTCTCGCAAAAAGCGCTCCTGTCGCACAGCGCGCCTTTCTTGCGATACGCATGCAAGCCACGCATCTCCCGCGCGAAAAATTGCATATGATGTTTGCATGCAAGTGGATAAAAACAATTCATTTGTGAGAAATGTGTTAGATGCACACTTGAGCCGCGTGCGCGAGCAACAAAATTTAACTAGAAGCGAAGAAGCGTTTGCGCAAACGTTGGCAATAGGTGTTACTCAAACAAAAGGCACGCTTGATGCTCTCATAAATCGTGTTCTCAAAAACCCGAGTGATGTGAAAGACGATGTTCGCTGTGCGCTTCGCATAAGCACATATGAAATAATCTATCTTGAAAAAGATGCTTTCGCCTCAGTTCATCAAGGTGTAGAGCTTGTAAGATCAATTCAGCCAAAAGCTGCAGGCGTTGCAAATTTCGCTCTGCGCAGAATTGCCGAGTTGAAAGACAGTTTTCCTTTTGCCAACCCAGATGAAAACTTCGATGCATTCACGCTAAAAGAAGCTTTTCCGCCTAGTCTTGCAAATGTTTTAGTGAAAGATTTGGGGCCAAGCTATGCTCGCGAGCTCATGCAAACTGCCAACACACATCCACCTGTGTTTATAGCATTGAACTATATTAAAACGACCGATGATGAAGTGTGCGAAAAGTTGCACGCCTCTAACATCGCCTTTGAAACGGTCGACATGTTTGACAATCAAATTCCTGGTTCATACAGACTTCAGGACGCACACGCAATCACACACCCAACACTTCGAGAATTGATAGATGAGGGCAAAATCCTTGTTGCAGATGCTGCTTCACAATTCATTGCATCCAAGGTGTTAAATGTTGCCCTTGATTGTTCGTCGCGTGAAAATCTAGGCGAAAACGCAGCACCTCGCGTGCTCGAAATCGGGGCGGGCCGTGCCACAAAAACAATTCTTTTGCAAAGTGGGGCCTGGCGTTTGCAAAACAGACAGTTAAACCTCACGTGCATAGACAACAGCGATTTTAAGATGAAAATCTTGAAGCGTCGCACAAGTTCATATGGCGTGTGTGTGAGTGGGGCATATGTGGCAGACGGCGCACGCTTGGATAAGTGCCCAGAACTTAACCTTGATGCGTGCGCGGAGCTTAACCTTGATGCGTGCCCTAAACTTAACGGTCGTGCTGAAACTAGAAAAAACCCAGAAAAGCCCGCACACAAACCCCAACTTTTCGACGTTGTGTTTTTAGATGCTCCTTGCACAGGGCTTGGCACTTTGCGCAGACACCCAGAAATTCGTTGGCGCATAACGCCAAACTCCATTCGTGAAACATCTAAACTTCAACAAGAAATGCTTGTGCAGGCGTCAAAGCGCGTGAAAGAGGGTGGTGCGCTTATATATTCCACGTGCACTGTAACTTGTGCAGAAAACGAAAACAACATTCAAGAATTCTTGAATAGCAGCGCTGGTCGCGTCTTTTGTGTAAGACCTTTTTCAGAACAGATGCCATACATCAAAACAAAAACTTACCCTTTAGGTCCAGACGCTCATTTTGTCGCGTGTCTCACATTGAAAAGCTGACCTACATCGAAGAACTGACCAGCATTGAAAAAATGCCCCTAAGAAAGCACTAAGAAAGCACCTAAGAAAACGCCCTTTTTCTGTCTTTATTCTGCCCTTATTCTGCGCAGCTAGCCCCTATCAACATTAGACCCGTGGTGGCTATGGGCGTGAAATCAGCAATTTTCTTTTGGTTCCAAGCTGTCGAAATTTTGCGATGAAACAGCGGATATAGCGGCACTTCTCTGGACAATATATCGAAACACGCATTCCAATTTTCTTGTTGAGTGTTTCCCGTTGTAACACGCGCGGCTTGCAAATATTGCGAAAATTCCTTCCACTTGCTATCGGGCGCTTTTTGCCAACAAGTTCGCCCGCGCGTCCAAACGTTGTCGGCATACCACCAAGACATCAACAAATCTGGGTCGGTGCCAAAACACGTGGGGTCGCCCGAAGCCAAGCAAACATCGAAAGCCAGCTCCTCATTGCTTGGCGCCATGCTATTCCAGTTGATGGCTGCCAAATTTATGTTGCACTTCACGCCTATCGCATCTAGATCGGCTCTTATCTGGTCTGCAAGAGTGCTAACCCACCCCTCATCGCAATTCAGGGTGAACTCCAAGTCTTCAACTTCAGCTTCTTCCATCAAGGCTTTGGCGTGGTCTGGGTCGTATACATACACGTTAGACGCTCTATGATAGTTTTTGTGGCTCACAGGCAAAAAAGACACCACAGCATTTGCTTTTCCTCCCATGCAATCAGATATCAACTTTTCCGTGTCTATGGCATAAAAAAACGCTTGTCGCACGCGGTAGTCGCTAAAAGGAGCTTTTTGGGTGTTAAACATCAAATAAGGTTGCTCAAAGCCATCTTTATATTCAATAGTAAAGCCCGCCTGCTTAATTTGGTTTTCGCTTGAATATGCGGGCGTTTCTATCACCGACACGCGTTTTTCTGTGAGCGCGCGAAGTCTTGAATCGTTGTCTTTTATGATGTCCCATCTCATCCATTGAGCAATCGCCGAATAAGACCCGTTGTAATTGTTGTTTGGTTCAAACTCTATTATGCCTAAATCTTTGCCATTTATTTTGTTATACATCCAAGGGCCGCTGCCTATCGGGTTTGTCTTAAGCGCATCTGCAGACATGTCCATCGGAAATATCTTCACCAAGGCCAAGCGAGCCTCAAGCATGCTCTCAAAGGCATACTTCAACTTAAACGTTGTGGTCTTAGAATTTTTCGCCACAACTTTTTCGATAAAACTTAAAAGCGATGAATAAGTTTCATTTGCCATGTTTTTTTCAAAGGCGTTCACTATGTCGGCAGATGTAACTTCGCGACCAGCGGAAAATTTTGCACCATCGCGCAGAGTTATTTCATATTCAACATCGCTTATCTTTGCAGGCTTTGCTTTTGCAAGCGCGTTGTATGAATTGTTTGTGTGGAAATCTATTTCATATAGCCCCTCAAACACGTGCCAGTTTGCAGCGATGGCCAAAGTGGAAGTGTTGCCGATGGGGCAAAAGTTGTCTGCCGTGTGAGCAAAAGCAACGTTTATGCAACCGCCTTTTATTGCTTGGCCTGCTTGTGTGTTGGTGTTCGATGTGTTTGTGCTTATGCAGCCTTGCAAAAGGGTGGCGCTGCTCAAAGTTGTGGCGCCAAGTGCCGCGCATATTGCAGCGCTTTTTACGAATGTTCTGCGAGAGATGTGCGCGTCTGTGTGATTTACGTCTGCGTGATACGTTTCTGCGTGTGTTGTGGCACTGCCGCCGTTTGTGTTGCGTGCATCGGCGTCGTGTGCGTTTTTGTGGTGTGCGTTTTTGTGGTGTGCGCCTGTGCGAAAGTCGCAATTTGTTTTGCCTGATAAAATGTGTTTTTTCATGTGTTGTTTACTCCAAGCATTTTGGGGTTTTAATATTCGCACATTTTAGGCTATTTATCGCATTATTCACCCAATTCTTTTTCAACACTTGCCAATTTCACACAACAACAAAACAGATCCATCGCAGCGTCGAGTTCTTCTAGCGGGGGTAAGCTGGGTGCTATGCGAATGTCGCTGTCAAATGGGTCATTTTTGCCTGGCCACGTGCTGCCAGCACCTGTGAGCACCATGCCCGCGTCTGCTGCAAGTGAAACAATGCGCTTGGCACAACCTAGAGGTGCCCAGAAAGTTATGAAATATCCGCCTCTCGGGTTTGTCCAGCATCCAAATTTGCCAGCCCCCAGTTTTTCTTCCAGCTTGCGCTCGACCAAGTCAAACTTAGGTTTTAAAAGGCGTGCATGTTTGTTCATGTGTGCAATGAGCGCATCTTTTGAATCCAAAAACCTAGCATGCATCAGCTGGTTTACTTTGTTATATCCAATCATTTCTATCTGCATCACTTTTGCTGCATCGCGCAAGATATCTATGCTTGCTGAAATTCCGCTTATGCCAGAGCCAGCAAATGTGATCTTAGAGGTTGACGCAAATTTTATATATCTGTTCGGATTGCCCGCATCGATGCACGCCTGCGCTATATCTAGCAGCTCATCTTGCGCATCTTCTTCGCAATTTAAGTGATGCACACAATATGCCATGTCCCAGAATATGCAAAAATCGCTCGCCGCACATTTCATGGAAGCCAAGCGTTGCACCACATCATCTGAATATGTAATGCCCGTGGGGTTGGAATATTTAGGAACGCAGAAAATTCCCTTCACATTTTCATCTGAGCTTACTATCTGCTCGACTTTGTTCATGTCTGGCCCAACATCTTGCAAGGGCACACAAACAGGCTCTATGCCAAAGTGATCCAAAATAGCGAAGTGTCTGTCATATCCTGGCACCAAACAAATCCACTTGATCTTTTCATATTCGCGCCAAGGTTTCGACCCCAAGCAACCATAGTTCAGCAAACGACTCATCGCATCAAAAATAAGAGAGAGCGAAGAATTGCCACCCACGATGATGTTTTTGTTGTTGGTTTCATCTAAAAGCCAGCCCATAAGGCGTTTTGCTTCTGGAATGCCCGTGAGCACGCCATAGTTCAAACAATCTGTGCCATCTTCTGCCAAAAAGTTGCTGCTCGATGAAAACATGTCGAACATAGGCAAGCTCAACTTTAACTGTTCAGATGAAGGTTTTCCGCGCGCCATATTAAGCGATAGATTTTGCGCCCTATAGCTTTCATATTCGCTTTTCAACTGCGCCTTTATATCCTGCAACTC
>CAVEFW010000076.1:0-6713 GCA_963615035.1 Phocaeicola dorei | reverse complement strand
CAAGATGGTAGCGAGTGCCTCGCCCTCAACGTCTTCAGCCACCAACAAAAGCGGGCGACCTGAACGCATAATCTCCTCGAGCAAGTTCACGAAATCTTGCACATTTGACACTTTTTGGTCGGTGAGCAAAATGTATGGATCTTTTAGTTCTGCTTCCATGCGCTCCATGTCGGTGGCCATGTAGGGGCTGATGTAGCCGCGGTCATATTGCATGCCTTCCACTGTTTCAACATCTATGCCAAACGTTTGGCTTTCCTCCACAGAAATGGCGCCATCTTTGCCTACCGCTTTCATGGCTTCAGCGATTTTTTCGCCGATGGTGGCATCGCCTGCAGAAATTGTGCCTACATTTGCAATCTGCTTGCTTGTTGACACTTCCGTTGCGTTTTCTTTGATGTGAGCCACCACTGCCTCTGTGGCCTTTTGAATGCCACGGCGAATGGAAAGCGCATCTGCGCCAGCTGTTACGTTGCGCAAGCCTTCGCTTACAATAACCTCTGCCAATAAAGTTGCGGTAGTGGTGCCGTCACCTGCGACATCGTTTGTTTTCACAGCCGCTTCTTTGACGAGTTGCGCGCCCATGTTTTCAACTGGGTTTTTGAGCTCCACCTCTTTGGCAACGGTTACACCGTCGTTGGTGATGGAAGGTGAGCCGTAAGATTTCTCTAGTGCCACATATCTGCCTTTAGGCCCCAACGTTACTTTCACCGCGTCAGCGAGTTTTTTCACACCTGCTGCCAAACCTGCACGTGCATCGGATTCAAATTTAATTTCCTTTGCCATTGTTTTGGCTCCTTTCAAACTTTCTAATTCTCAAACTGTTTTCAAAATCTCAAACTGGTTTTATTTTTATGGTTGCAACTTTTTATTTATGCTTGCAACTATTGCTTGCGTTCGCGTTTATCGCGCATTTACCAGCGTTGTTTACATTGTCTGCATTGTCTGCTTTATCTGCGCTATCTGCATTGTGAGCATTGTTTGCGCGACTTATTCAAAAACGCCATAAAGATCGTCTACGCGCAAAATGAGATAATCTTCACCATCCACGGTGATGTCGGTTCCGCCATATTTGCCATACACCACGCGATCACCCGTTTTCACTGGCATAGGAATTATCTTGCCATCAGAGTCTGTCTTACCCGCGCCCACAGCAACAATTTCTCCCGTCTGTGGTTTTTCCTTTGTTTCTGAGGCAATAAATAATCCACCTGCCGTGGTGGTTTCAACCTCGTCTGCTCGAACGATGACTCTGTCACCCAATGGTTTCAAATTCATCTTTGCACCATCCTTTCATCTTTTAACTCTTATATTGAGTAGCTTTTGTTACTCGTTTTGTTTGAGTGCTAGCACTCAACACTTGAGAGTGCTAACAACGATGAGTATATTAACACCGCGAATTTTTAATGCAAGAAGCAATCACAAAATCTATACAGATGGCACTTAGATTTCAGGGACATTTAAGAGAGCGCCGCGGAAGGTGAGCGCATTATGTTTGCACGCCTCGCGTATGTGCATCGCGCGCGCGTTATGTGTGAGCTGTGTGCACCTCGCTTGGAAATTATGCGTCGCAATATGACGCATCGTATATCACATCTTGCGGAAAAGGCGGCTCGTATGCGCGCTTGAATGCAAACGCGTGTGCAGTGTTGATGATGCGCTGAACTTCGGCTTCCTCTATAGATAAGCGCTGCGCAATCTGCTTGGAGTTGTGCCCGCATTCAAAATGCGCAATCAGAATTTTGTCGAGCAACTCATACGACATGCCCAACGCTTTTTCGTCTTCTTGACCAGCACTGAGCTCGGCACTCGGCGGTTTTGTAAGCACGTTTGCAGGGATGAGCGCGTCTGCAGTGCGTTCCTGCGGCGCAGCCAAAGTCTTGTTAGCCGTGCCTGTCGTGTCAGCTTCTCCAATCTTGTCAGCCGTGTCTACCTCGTCAACCTTGTCCCGCTTCCCCGAAAATACATCGCGCAAAAAGTTATCGCTGTTCATATAGTGCGCCATCTCATATACATCTGTTTTATAAAGACACCCTATGGGCGCGTATGCTCCCGCAGTGTCGCCATAGAGCGTGGAATATCCCATGCAAGCTTCACTTTTATTGCCCGTGTTCACGAGCATATAGTTGTGCGCATTGGAGAGCGCCATGAGCACCACCATGCGACACCTCGCCTGCGTGTTTTCTGCTGCGCTGCCTGAGAGCGCCTCGTCTGTTTCTTGCAAAAACGCGCGCTGAAATGCGAAATATGGCTCACGGATAGAGATAGTTTGCGCATCTATGTGTAAACGCTGCGCAAGTTCACGCGCATCGCTCACTGAACTCTCGGAAGAATAAGGCCCCGGCATCAAAACACCGTGCACATGTTCTGCGCCAAAAACGTGCACGCACAACACGGCCACCACGCTTGAATCTATGCCGCCTGAAAGCCCAACTATCACATCGCGAAATCCTGCCTCTTTGGCATATTCGCGCAGACCTCGCGCACATATCTCAAATTTCTTCTCAATATTCATATAGTTCCTTTATGCAGAATTCTGCGCTGGACGGGTGCGCACCACTCACTCACGCAATCGCCACCACGCACCCGCGCTCTCGCGTCCACACATTCACTCACACACGCCCGCGTCCGCACCGCTCACACCCGCACCACGCGCATAACTTACAAATGAGCCTTCTCGCACCACGCGCGCAACTCACCTCACACGCCCGCGCCCGCGCAATTCACCTCATGCACACTCACCTCACCCACACGACACCTCACGAATCTTCTCTGCCAAAAACTCACTCCACTCGCTCACACCCTCTCCACTCGTCGCCGAAAGCGCAAACACGGGAGCAGCAGGATTCAGGTTTCGCACGCTCTCACGAAACGCTTCCATGTCGAAATTGAACATGGGCATCGTGTCAACTTTATTCAAGATGATGGCGGATGATGCCTGAAACACGCCTGGATATTTAATGGGCTTGTCGTGGCCTTCGGGCACACTCAAAATCATCACTTTCATGTTCTCGCCCAAATCGAAATCGGTAGGACACACCAAATTCCCCACGTTCTCGATGATGATGAGGTCGAGCCGCTCAAGGTCAAGCGAGTCCACCGCACGCGATATCATGTTGCTCTCCAAATGGCACGCGCCACCCGTGTTTATCTGCACTGCAGGCGTGCCCTGTGCCGAAATTTTTTCTGCATCTATTTTCCCCGCAATGTCTCCCTCGATGATGGCGATGTTAAATTCATCGCGCAGTGCCTCGATGGTCGCCAAGATGGTGGACGTTTTCCCACTTCCAGGGCTTGCAAGCAAATCGAGCACGAACACCTTGTTTTTCTTGAAACGCGCACGCAAATCTTGCGCAAGTTTGTCGTTTTTATCGAGAATTGATTGTTGTAAGTCTATCTTCATTTTGCAAAACCTCTACACTCAAAAAATCACTCATCATCGGGCACATCAACGTCAATAGAAGCAATGTTCAACTCGCGCCCACACAAAAGCTTCGTAAACGCGCTGCCACACTCAGGACAAATCATATGGAAGCGATCGTGTTCATATTCCGCGCCACATTCCAAGCATTTACTCTTCGGCACAATCATATGCACGTTTAACGTCGCACTTTCAATTAAAGGATCTCCCTCTTGCAGCACTTCCCACGCGAATTGCAAAGCATCGGGAATAGCCTCTGTCATCTCGCCCACGTCAAGCGACACTTCCAACACAACATTTGCACCCGCACGCGCAGCCTCGCGCGTCACACACGACACCACGCTGGTCATTATGCCTAACTCATGCACGGCTCTTCCTTTTTCTGCGGCCTGGTCTGTCGTGTTCTATCACGTTGCCATCTTCATCTAATTCAATTTCACCTAGACTTGCACGCATTTTATTCATCTTGTATTCGTCAAAATAGACATCGTCTTCCAAGGCTTGCGCACGTTGTTTTTTTATCTTGTTGTGCAAAACTATTCGCGCTAAAAGCAAACTGAATTCATATAACACCAAAAGAGCCGCAAACATCATGAGCATGGTTACAGGGTTAGCATCTGGTGTGATCGACGCGGAAATCACCATTAATGCCACATAGATCCAGCGCCAAGCGGCACGCATCTTGTAATAGGGCACAATGTTGAATATCACCAAGTAAAACACGACAAGGGGCAACTCGAAGGCGAAACCAAAGCCCAACTCAAATTTGATTATGATGTCTATATATGAACTTGCGCGTGCTGTGATTGAGGCAAACCCTTCCGCCTGCCCTGTAAGCCATTCAAACGCAGGGTTCAATATCAAAAAATAACAAAAAAGCGTGCCGATGATAAATAGTGCCACCGCGATGGCAAATGTGGGGATAAACCATCTGCGCTCGCTTGGTTTTAGTGCTGGCAAGAAAAATGCCAAAAGTTGCCACAATATCACAGGCGATGTTGCCATGACAGATGTCCAAAGAGCAATGTTGAAACGCACAGTGAAGCCCTCAAAAGGGTCTAGAACCGTGAGTTGAGATAGCCCTTGTTCGTCTGCTGGCAAAAATTCTTGCACAGGGAGCAACATTATCTGCGATACGGTGGGTGTGGCAAAATAGAACACGATTATAGCCACGAAAAGCACAACCACGATGCGAACTAGGCGCATGCGCAGCTCGCCTAGATGTTCTGTGAGCGGCATGCGAGCAGGACCTATTGGCACTTTATTCACCTGCCTTATCTTCTATATCTGTTGATTTTTCATCTTGGGTGCCCGACGTGTCTTGCCCTTGCGCGTCTTCTTGGGCGTTTGCGTTTGCCTGCGCCTGCTCATAAGCTGCTTTTCGCTGAGTGAAAGTTAAATTTTCATGTGAAGTGGGCGCATCCAAGTCATCTGCAGAAGCACTTGATTTTTGACTGTCCGCAGCATTTGCTTTTATGCCATTTGTTTCTGCGGGGCACTCGTCCGCAGAGCCAGCAGCAGACGCTTGCACGTCAGATGAGTTTGCGTCAGACGAATTCTCACCAAGCGAGCCCGCGTCAGCCGCGGCTTCTGGTTGCGATGCTTTGTTGTGCGCGTCTGCCTCACGCATCTTTTCACGACGTTCTTGCTCTTTTCGCTCTTCTTGGCTGCGGGCGGCTTCATTTTTTATGGCAGTTGTTTCCTTTTGAACAACATCATTAAATTCACTTTGAACATCCTTGAATTTTGCCAAAGCCTTGCCTATCGCAGAAGCCACTTGCGGCAATTTTTCGGGGCCCACTATCAAAAACGCAAAGATGAGGATGATGATTAATTCTGTACCACCAATTCCAAACACAAAAACCCCTAAAGACTACCCCTGATTTAGAACTGTGAGTGCCATGGTAGGAATGCACAAAGCCAAAACTAAAATCACGCAAACTACAACTGTGAAAATCTTCTTTAAGCGGTTGTCTGCTTCTTTTTTTGCCGCAGCACGCTCTTCGCGCTCTTGAGCAGCACGCAAACGTTCCGCCTTTTGTGCTGCGCTAACTTTTCTTGATGTGTTTTTTGGTGCGTTAGAACTACCCATGTTTTCAAATCCTTTTCATATTTAGTCTTAACAATTTATTATTTACAGCTATCTATAACTATCTATAATCGTCGAACTTTCAGATAATTATTCACGCAGTTTAGCATGAATTTTATCTGCCATTTCATATGCGTCATCCATTGAAATATGAGACGCCATCTTTCCATCATCACACAAAATCTTGCCATCCACCATGGTCAAAATCACGTTTGAGCCGTGACAGCCATGCACCACAGCAGAAGCAGGAAAGTCTGTGGGTGCTTGGTGTGTTTGCGACAAATCAACCGCTATTATATCTGCTCGTTTTCCGATGTCTAGCGAACCAATTTCATGGTCTAAGCGAAGAGCTTGTGCCGCACCTAGCGTGGCCATCTCTATCGCTTTTTCGCTAGAAAGGAAATCTGTGCTTGTGGCGCGAGTGAGCAACATGCCCAAACGCATTTCACACAACAAATCTGATGAATCTGTGGCGGCTGGAGAATCTGTGCCAAAACCTATGCGAATGCCCGCGCGCAAATATTCATTCAAAGGTGGCAGCCCCATGCCCAACTGTGCGTTAGAACGCGGACACGCAGCCACGGAAACATCGTGTTTTTTCATGATTTTAATGTCTTCGTCGCTCACGTGAACACCATGAATCACCATGACATTTGGTGCCTCAAAGGCATCCCAGTTCTGCGCATATTTCACAGGGCTCACACCCGTGGGCAACCAAGGCGGCACTTCCACAAAGCCTCTTTTTGCACGGTTGACACTGAAAAGCGAAGAGCCATGTTTCACGAAAGCCACTTCCTCGCGACTTCCCGCCAAATGCATGGCAACTGGAATGTTTTCGCGAGCTGCATATGCAGAAACACGACGCATCACTTCAGGATGGCAATCAAACAAATGAGCTGGAGCTATGCCTATTGAAATCAAGGAACCTGCCGCTGCATCGCGCCACGCAGATATTTCTTCATCAACTGCATTCATGGCATATTCTATGCGCGTTTTGTCCATCGCTCCCACTTCGCGATAGATAACGCTTCTAAGCCCCAACTTCAGGGCCGATTTTAGCGCCGAACCATTAGAAGAAACGTCTGCCACCGTGGTTACACCATTTGAAAGTGCTTGAATGCCTCCTATGAGTGCGGAATCTTCCCAGTCTTGCTCGGTCAACTTTACGGCCTCATAGTATTTCATGGTAGACCAAGTGGCATATGG
>CAVEFW010000075.1:0-2983 GCA_963615035.1 Phocaeicola dorei | reverse complement strand
CAATTGCCATTTGTATAAAAATTTCCATGGATTGGCATTATAAACGATATGCAAGCACAAAAAAACCCAATGCGAGCAAGCCCGAATAAAACTGATGTTTCACAATGAAGAAATTAAATGTGATTTCGCAAAGATAAAAAATTAAATGCAGGTTCGAGAAATAATTAAGCAAACTGTTTAATTATTTGTTCTAGTTCGCGAAGAAACGCATCATTTTCTTGGCGCGTGCCTATTGAAATGCGCAAGCAATTTTCAAGACCTTTTGCGTGCGAGAAATCTCTCACTAAAATGCCTGCTTCAAACAACTTTTGCCAAACATCTGCCGCGTTTTCTATGCGAACAAGCAAGTAATTTGCAAATGATGGATATACGTCTAATGAAATTTCAGACGCCTTAGCAATTTCTTTTATCTCAGAGAACATGCGCACTCTCTCTTTTACTATGGCTTGCGCTTCTGCGTAAAAATCTTCCCTGTGAGAGAGCGCCACTTTCGCAATTTCCTGGCTTATGGCATCAACAGAATAGGGCTGGCGCACTTTCAAGAACTCTTGGATGACATCTGCGTGCGCTAAAACATAGCCCACGCGCACTCCAGCCAAACTGAAAGCCTTGCTAAATGTTCTAAGGATTATCAAGTTTTTATGCTCTGAGAGCAGAGGCAAACAAGTTTTTTGTGCAAATTCAAAATATGCCTCATCTATCATCACCAGTGCATCTGTTGCGCACAACAAACGCTCTATGAAATGGATGTCTGCCAGATCTCCTGAGGGGTTGTTGGGGCTTGTGATAACCACGAAATCGATGTCGCCTTTTTCCATTCGCTTCAAAATTGCGTGCTCGTCGAGTGAGAAATCGGCAAGTCGCGAAATGTTCACGATGTTTGTGCCCAGAAGTTTCGCATTGTTTTCGTATACCGAAAATGTCGGCGGCACATTTAGAAATGTTCTGTCAGGACCGCCATATGTTAGAGTTAAATTAAACAACAACTCATCACCGCCATTTCCCACCAACACGTTGTTGCGCGTGAGCGTAAAAGTTGCGTCCCAAGTTTTGCCGCCCTGCTGTTTGCTTTGTGTGCAAAGTTGCAAATAGCGATCGTTTTCCACTTGGGCTATCATGTCGCGCAAATCGTTTGCAAGCGGATCTGGATATCGGTTAAAAGACACCCCATCTATTGCGCTCAGCATTTCTTTTTTTATGTGAGGTGAAACATCTTGCGGGTTTTCATTTGCGCTATTCATTATTTTGGCAGGAATATATTTTGGATCATAGGGTGTTATATCTGCCAAGTGTTTCGCTGATTTTCTCAAGCTATTCATTTTGCGCGTCCTTTAGAGCTGCATTTTCTAGCGCGTTTTCCTCTAGTGCTTCTTTCCCTAGCGTATTTTCCCCTAGTGCACCGCCCCCTTGTGCTTCTTCCCCCAGTGTTTCATTCCTTAGCGCGTCCGCGCGCAAACGCACACTTTGCGCGTGCGCCCAAAGCCCTTCGTGCTCTGCTATGGTTATGGTTGCTTTCGCATCATCTAGCAGTGCCTTAGAAGAATATTGAATGACGCTGCTTTTCTTTATGAAGTCATCCACAGAAAGCGGGCTTGAAAAACGCGCAGTGCCGCCTGTTGGAAGCGTGTGATTGGGGCCAGCACAATAATCTCCCAAAGCTTCCACAGCCCACTTTCCTAAAAATATTGCACCAGCATTTCTCACAGAACCCAACACGTCTTGCGCATTTTCTATATGAAGCTCTAAATGTTCAGGAGCTATCACATCCACCACCTGAATTGCTGCATCAATGTTTGGCACAACGATGCACAACCCTTGGTTATCAAGCGATTTTTTCGTAATTTCTGCGCGGGTGCTATTTTTAAGGTGCTCTTCAATCTCGCGCTCAACATCGCACGCGTAATGTTCATTAGTGCACACCAAATAACACGCTGCCAGCGGGTCATGTTCTGCTTGCGCCATCAAATCTATCGCCACAAGCCGTGCGTCTGCATCTGTGTCTGCAACCACGCACACCTCAGATGGTCCTGCTATCATATCGATTCCAACATCGCCATTAACGATTTTTTTCGCTGCAGCAACAAATGCGTTGCCTGGCCCAGTTATTTTCACGACTGGTTTAATTTGTTCGGTGCCATAAGCCAGAGCCGCTATCGCCTGTGCGCCGCCCACGGTGTATACCTCGCTTACACCTGTAATTTTGCACGCCACGCAAAGTGCGGGGTCAAGCGTGCCATCAGCCGCTGGGGGCGTTACGCAAACTATGCGAGGCACACCAGCCACGCTGGCAGGAATTGCATTCATCAAAAAACTGGAGGGGTAAAGTGCCCTGCCTCCTGGAACATAGATGCCAGCACTCTCAACTGGGCTGATCTTTGAGCCGACAATCGCGCCATTATCACGCGCATAAAACCAACTTTGTTGCACTTGTCGCTCGTGAAAATCGCGAATCTGACTTGCAGCATGTTTAAGGGCTGACACAGTGTTGGCGTTGCACTTTTTTGCGCCCGCATCTATCACATCAGCGCTTACGCGAAAATTTTCAACGCTCACGCCATCAAATTTTTCAGTAAGCTCACGCAAGCAATCATCGCCGCGCTTCTGCACATCTGAAATAATGTCTGTTGCAATTTTTAGAGCATCTACATTAAACGCACCAGTGCGCTTTATCTGTGAGGCACTAAATTTTTCACCTTCTGCCAATATTATCTTTCTCATTTATCCCTCCAGTAATTGGTTTTATCACGCTCGACGCACAAAACAAAATTATATTCCGACAGGCACAAAATTAAACGCCTATTGCACCCGTCGCAAAATGTAATTTTATTGCGTCCAGCACACAATTAAACGTTGGTGCACCCGTCGCAAAAATTATTTTGGCACAAAAACCATTTTTCACTCTCTGTGTGAAACTAAAAACCCTAATTTCCACAGTATAAGTTTCACGGTGTAAAAATTTCATTATATGGTCTCAGCTAGTGCA
>CAVEFW010000074.1:0-3550 GCA_963615035.1 Phocaeicola dorei | reverse complement strand
CAAGTGAGGTAAACCAACTAAATCGCATAAAACTCATGATTTCGGTGGCACGCGCACGTCAGGCAGAAAAGCAATCATAGGCAAAACGTGGCGCACTACCACCCAAGTTTCACCAGTTCCTCACGCAAGTTTTTCAATGCACGCGAACGATGAGAGATAGCATTTTTTTCATCTGGCGTAAGTTCGGCTGCGCTGCGCTCGCAGTTGCAATCTGTGGGCAAAAAAAGCGGGTCGTATCCAAACCCACCCGCACCACATGCCTCGAGTGCTATTTTGCCTTCCATCACACCGCGTGCCAATATTTCACCCATCGCATCGTGAGCCAATGTTTCATTTATCATGCCACGTGCCAATGTTTCATTTGTGTCGTTTTTGACACACGTTGACAGCGGTTTTTCTTCTGTGTTTGTGGCGGTGCTGTTGCTGTGTGTGCCCCTATATTCTGCAGGCATAAGAAATGCGAGTTGGCATATAAAACGTGCGCTTCGCTTGTCTGCGGGCACGTCTTTTAAGGCGCAAAGCAACTTTTCGTTGTTTTGCGCATCCGTGGCATTTTCGCCTGCAAAACGCGCGGAATGCACGCTGGGCGCACCATCTAGTGCATCCACCTCAAGACCAGAATCGTCTGCCAACACACATGCTTTATTTTCAAACTGACTTGCAAGTGCGCACATTACATCATGTGCTTTTATGCGTGCATTGCCCAAATAAGTGTTGGCGTTTTCATCGGGGTCAACGCTAATTCCCGCCTCTCGCAAAGTCAGAAATTCGCAATCTTTCAGCGTCAAGATGTTCTTTATTTCTTGAGCCTTGTGTGCGTTGTTGCTCGCAATAATAATTGTTTTCATTTGCTCTGCCTTATGTGTGATTGTTTTTCCGTCAGTTTTCTAAATTTGCCAAAAATCAAAGACCATCATGTTTTAGTTCCATGCTTTAGTATTTCTCACGCAAAAAGCCTCTTATGTTTTCAGGCATGGTGTATGGCTCATCAGGTTTCTTTTCTTTGCCAAAGACAATTTCAAGCGTGCGCTTTACGATGTATGCGACAGGCGGCACTTCATAGAGTTTGCCATTGAAACTAAATTGTCTGCAATAGACATCATATGAAGAAAGACTGCGACAACAATCACATTCGTTTTCTATCACTTTAGGGCATATATCAACGCCATTTACGCGCACGGTGGGGCTGCTCACAAATTCAAAGCGTTGCGCTAAATCTTCGTTTTCGATCTCTATGCGGTTAACTATCAAATTGTATCCCGCGTCTTCCATCACACCTCTAAGCTTTTCCACCGCTTGAAAAACGCGCTCATCAGTGCCCTGGCATCGATCGCACACACTCAAGTCAAGATATAGATAATCAATGACAACCATTTTCTTGTGTTCCAGATTCGGGTCGTTTGCGCTTGAACTATCAGAACAACATTCGTCATCAGAACAGCATTCATTGTTGTTGGGGGCACAATCCGTGCAATACGCACCATCTGAACAGCACTCGTCATCTGCGCAACACTCGCCGCGGCTTACAGGTTCATCGCTGCAACATTTCTCATCGCTTCCACAGCAACAATTATTTGCAGCGCTTTGTTCGTCTGATTTACGGCTATTTGCATTGTTTTGGTCTTTCTTTTCGTTTGTCATTGTTTCCTCCTGCTTTCATTCATCGGTACAAAAAAATTTAAAAAAATTACAATTCCCACACTAATATTAGACTATAACTACTATTATAATGTGAGTGTATTAGTAGCAAGCCAATTATCTATTTTTTAAGTTACTTTTATACAAGATTTTATACTCAAGACGTTTGAAAGGATTAAACAAATCATGAGAAAAATTAAATTCAACAATTTTGGGCGAAAGAGCAAGAAAATTAAAGGTGGTTTTGCTAAAAAGGCGGTGTGCGTTGCTACATCTGCCATTTTGGCAGCAAGCATGTGTGGCACAGCATTTGCAGACGAAGCAACTGGTTATAACATTCCCACCTCAGTGATGGATCCCACAAACTATCAATCTACCAACGAGCGCGTGGTCACAGCCATAGGTGCTCATGGCAGTGCTGTGATAGGTGAATATGTGGGATTGAGCGAGACAATCAATCAATCATATGCCACCACGGGCAATGGTGTGTCAACCACTAATTATATGAACAACCCTTACTTTGGCATCTATGGCACCGATGCAAATGAAAGCCCCGACCCTTACGTATCCAACTTGTTTTATAAATGGTATCTAAAGGCGAACAATCAGACAGATGCCGCCAATGCTGTTGAGCACTATATGTATAACTATCTGTTCACAGGTTATAGCGGGTCTTGCATCACAGCAGATGCCACCAGCGTAAAAGATGGCGTGCCTTATGCGCTTTGGGAACGCCCTGATGTCATCGTTACAAAAACAGGACAGACAACAGGTTTCAACGAGCAAATCAATGCAATTAAAGATTTCAAGTCAAACGGAAGCGAATATTATCGCGCAGGCAATGATAAATATGTGGGCGATGAAAATTATCAACCTCAGATTGCTGAATATACTGAAGTGCTCACCCGTGGCTTTATAGATTCAGTTTACAATGCTGCCGATGCAGCACAAGCCGCATACAACTACAACTGGACTGGCACTTCTCAACAAGCAAAAGTGCGCTTGCGCTATGGATATGATAATGCGCAAGAAACAGCGCAAAAATATGAGAAATATACTATCGGGTCAGATTTATATGTGCTCTCTCAAATTGCAAATGGCAATGTGAAGCGCAAAACAGTGACATATGTTACTAGCGTAACTGGCACTGGAAAAGATGCAAGGTTTACCATTCAAGGAAACTTAGACCCAACGAAAAGTGGCGAGAGTTCAGGTCATATCTTAGAGCCGCTGAATGCGACATGCGACAACTTGGCAAACAAACTCGATCCTAATTTAGCGATTCAGGCAAAGCCTGGTGCCACCACAGAATGCACGGTGGATCAACTTGCCACAGCCGATGTGATTATTCTCACGAAACCTGACAACATGGCATACAACGGCATGGGTGCAGACACCTATGAGGGTGTGAAGACTGGTCAGACTACCTTAGGCGATGCAGACCAGGGAGAAAATTCTATTCGTGCCTATGGCGGAAGTGCTGAGGGGCATTACAAAAACCAATTCTATGGCCCTCAGACTGTAACGAACAATTTGGTATCCACCATTAAAAACGCTCTATCTGCGGGGGGTTACACAGAGAAAGCGAATCAGAGCATTTTGTCTTGCTTGATGGAAAATGCTTCTAATTGCGATGGTGGTTCAGTGGATTCCATGGCGTTGCATGGCGTGTTGCAAGGTTTCGCATATCCTGAACTTATGAATTCACTTGAGCAATATGGATGGTTCTTGAACAACATCAGCCACATCAAAACGTCACAAGTAAATAAGATGGTGGGCATTTTGGCATCAGATTTGACGTTGGCTAATGGCGTGAGCATGTCTTCTTTGAACTATACCTCCGACACATCTTCCGCCTTGCTTGAGCAATATAATCAAGGTCTTTGGTATTATCAGGCAAACAAGACCGCAA
>CAVEFW010000073.1:0-4543 GCA_963615035.1 Phocaeicola dorei | reverse complement strand
GCCGCCGCCGCAGAAGAGCAAAAAAAGCAGGTGCATGAGATAGGCGAGGGCGAAATAGCCGATGTTGTTAGCATGATGACGGGTGTTCCACTCTCAGATTTAACGGAAGCAGAAACCGAGAAACTTTTGCGCATGGAAGGAGTTTTGCATGAGCGCGTGATAGGGCAACAAGAGGCCGTGTCGGCGCTGTCAAAGGCAATTCGCCGCAGCAGAGCGGGCTTGAAAGACCCGCGCAGACCTTCAGGCAGCTTTATATTCCTAGGCCCCAGCGGTGTGGGCAAAACAGAGCTTTCAAAAGCGCTTGCTGAGTTTTTGTTTAACACCGAAGATGCGCTCATCAGCTTAGACATGAGCGAATATATGGAAAAACACAGCGTGAGCAGGCTTGTGGGAAGCCCTCCTGGATATGTGGGCCACGACGAGGGCGGCCAGCTCACAAAGGCTGTTCGCAAGCGTCCGTATAGTGTTGTGCTCTTCGATGAAATCGAAAAGGCGCACCCCGATGTATTCAACATTTTGTTGCAGATTTTAGAGGAAGGCCGCTTGACAGACACGCAAGGGCGCACGGTGGATTTTCGCAACACGGTTGTCATCATGACAAGCAACGTGGGCGCACAAGAAATTGCGCAAACAACATCGCTTGGTTTCGGTGGTTCATCCACACGCGGGCTTTCAGACGACGAGATAAAGAAACGTGCTCTAAGCGAGCTGAAGAAATTGTTCCGCCCTGAATTTTTGAATAGGGTAGATGAAATAATCGTGTTCAAGTCGCTGACAGACGAAGAGCAAATTCAGATTGTTAAGTTGATGATCGACGAGCTGCGCGATAGACTGATAGACATGAGCATGACTATAAATATCACAGATGAGGCGTGCAAGCTGATTGCAAGCAAAGGCACAGATGCGATATATGGCGCGCGCCCGCTCAGGCGTGCTATTCAAACGATGCTTGAAGACCCGATATCCGAAGACATCTTGCAAGGGCGTTGGAGTGCGGGCAGCGTTATAGATGTAGATGTGTCTGGCGATGAGTTGAAATTTAGTGCTGGCGAGGGCATAATTCCAGAAAGAAAACAGCGCGATAGCATAGCTCGCCAAGCAGATTTGCTGCTTGGGGCCTTTGATTTGGATTGCGCGGGATATATAGGCGGCGGGTCTGCGAGCGGTGCGGCGGATTAGGTGGTGTCGAAGATTAGCGGCGCGGCAGGCTAGCGAGCTGAAAATTATAAATTACAAGAGAGTTGAAAAATGGCGGTGCGCAAATGAAAAGCATGATTGAATTTTCTGCGGAAATGCCAAAAGACTTGGATGAACTGGCAGGACTTTTGGTGCGTCCTGTGGTGAACAAACAGGGGCGCGTGGGGAAAAACCCCGCTGCGGCCGCCATCATCATGGCGGGAGGCTCGGGCGAGCGTTTCGGCGTTAAAGGCGGCAAGCAATTGGTAAAGATTGCAGGCAGGCCTATTCTTACTTGGGCAATAGAGGCGTTTGATTGCGTGGAAGACGTGGGTCACATCGTGGTCGTGGCGCCTGAAGATCGCATGAGCGAATACAGAAATGCTGCCGTTGACCCCTTCGATTTTGTGACACCCATCACGTGGGCGAAAGCAGGAGCTGTGCGACAGATGAGCGCTTTCAGCGGCCTTGAGCAAGTGCCAGATGAATATGAGTTTGTAGTGGTGCACGATGGCGCGCGCCCGCTCATAAGTTCCGAGACCATATTACACGTGATAAGCACGGTTCGCGGAAACTTGGATTGCGATGGGGCCGTGGTGGCTCACCCCGCGATAGACACACTAAAAGTGGTGGAAGATGGCATAATCATGGGCACGCCAGACAGAAATGTGTTCTGGAATGCGCAAACACCGCAAGTTTTTCGCGCTGGAATTTATAGGCGCGCACACGCAGCGGCGCTATCTGATGGGTTTGTTGGCACCGACGACTCATCGCTAATCGAGCGGCTGGGTGGCACAGTGCGCGTGGTGGAAGGCAAGCGCGACAACATAAAACTCACTGTGCCAGAAGATTTTCTGACTTTGGCGCTAGCTCTTCGTGCTCTGCGTGCTGGGGGAGATGAAGCCAACAAAAAAGGCGACGGCGAAGGCGAAGGCGCAAGCGAGTCTAGCGATGAGTGAGTCTAGCGATGAGTGATAGCGTTAACAATTTAGGCGATTTGCGACACCTGCGATGTGGTTTTGGCATGGACGTGCACGCCTTCACACCAGACAGACCGCTCATTTTGGGGGGCGTTGAGATTGACTATAGCAAGGGGCTAGCGGGGCATTCTGATGCAGACGTTTTGGTGCACGCGATAATGGATGCCCTCTTGGGCGCTGCACGTTTGGGGGACATCGGAAAGTTGTTTCCCGACACAGATGAAAAATATGCAGGTGCAAATAGTCTTTTGCTGGCTGGGCGCGTGGCAACGCACATTCGGGAATCAGGTTTTGAAATTCTAGACGTTGACAGCGTGATTGCAGCTCAGGCACCAAAGATGTCTGTGCATCGCAGCAAAATGCGCGAAAACATTGCAAACGCGCTTGAGATTTCCCTTGAAAACGTGTGTGTTAAAGCCACCACCACCGAACACTTGGGTTTTGAAGGCAGGGGCGAAGGCATTTCTGCCTATGCCACGTGTTTGCTTGTGAAACGCGACTGATTTTTTCCCTCTATCCCTTAAATGACACACGCGCACCCAAAGGCGTGTCTTCGATTGTAAACCCTAAGCTCGACAATCCATCGCGCACCTCATCGGCAACGCTCCAATTTTTTTCCTTGCGTGCTTGCTCTCTTGCCCCAAGAAGTGCTTGCGCGGCCTCATCTTTATTGTTTCCCTCAAAACCTGCCAATCTTTTTGCGAGCTGCAAAATTTCGTCGGGATAGTTTGCGCCTGCGCTTTGTGAGTCGTTCGTTTCAGAGCCTTTTGAACTAGACACATCAATGCCAAAGCAGCCCATGAGATCTGCCACCATATCTCGCGCTTGAGATATTGCACAAAGCATATCTTGTGTGTGCGTTGTTTTTGCAAGCGCAGTATTCACTTCACTCACAAGACCAAATATAGCACCCAGTGCTTCAGGGGCGTTGAAATCGTCATCCATGCTCTCGCAAAATAGCCTGTGTGCATCTGATGTTGCACGCATAAGCGCACCGGCGTCTGGTTCAACGTCCGCCTCGGCATCATTTTCGCTGCGTGGGTCATCTGTTTTCTCACAGCGTGCGCCGCTGGTCTTTTCATCGCGCACGTCGCCAGTGTTTTCATCGCGCGCGCCATCTGTGTTTTCGCTTTTATTCCACCCGTTGCTTTCAAGCAACCAATCAACGTTTCTCACGGCAGTTTCTATGCGCGTGAGCGCCGTGTTTGCCTCAGATAGACGCGCGTCTCCAAACACCAAAGGGCTTCTGTAATGCGTCAGTAAAATCAACATGCGCAAAGCTTCTGGGTGCACTATATCCAGCGCTTCGTGCAAGAGCAAAAAGTTGTTTAAGCTCTTGCTCATCTTTTCCACTTCACCAGTTTTTTCATTTGCAATCTGCAACATTCCCGAATGCATCCAGTGGTTGGCAAATGTGCACCCATACGCCGCCTGGCTTTGCGCACATTCGTTTTCGTGGTGTGGGAATATAAGGTCAGATCCTCCGCCATGAATGTCAAATGGCGTGCCTAAATATTTATGGCTCATGGCAGAACACTCTATGTGCCAGCCAGGCCTGCCCGCGCCCCAAGGGGAACTCCACGAAGGCTCGCCAGGCTTTGCCGCTTTCCACAGAGCAAAATCCAGCGGGTCACGCTTTCTGTCGGTAAGCGCATTTTCGTCTTGGTTTGCTGTTTGTGCGTGGGCGAAATCTCCTTGCAACTCTCTGTGCCCTGCTTGCGCCTCGTCTATGTTTCTGCCAGAAAGTTTTCCATAATCATCAAACGTTCTCACAGCAAAATATACATCGCCATTCGATTCATAGGCATTGCCTTTTTCAATCAAAAGCTCCACGAGCTCTATCATCGTGTCTATCTCTTTTGTTGCATATGGGCGATATGTGGGGTCGCTCACGCCAGCGCTGCGCATATCTTCGATAAATAGCTTCGTATATTCGCTTGCCACATCTTCAGCACTTTTGTCTTCTTGCGCTGCTCGCTTGATTATCTTGTCGTCCACGTCTGTCACGTTTTGCACAAATATAACCTTAAACCCGCGCCACTCAAGATATCGTCGAATTATGTCGAAAGATATAAATGTCCGTGCGTTTCCAATGTGTATTCTGTTGTAAACGGTGGGCCCGCACACATACATGCGCACTTCACCTTCACATATTGGCTCAAAATCCACTTTTTTTCGCAGACGTGTGTCATATATCTTCATTGTGATTACTCCTAGCGTTTTGTTTTTTTATGGATGCTTTAAATTTTTTCGGTTGCTTTTCTTTGGTTGCCTTGCCAATAACTCCGTGTTGCTAAATTCACAATTTCAGGGCTTTAATTTCACTTGGCGATTTTACATCATAGTTATGTTTGTGCACCAAATTTAACTTTGCTTTAGTTTGATTG
>CAVEFW010000072.1:0-4207 GCA_963615035.1 Phocaeicola dorei | reverse complement strand
AAAAACAGAAGGCGGATATTCTGGCTATGATGGCACATGCAGAAATATAAGTAAAGCGGATGCAGAAAGGCGCATTGCTGCTGGTGAGCCACATGTTTGGCGTCTTCGCGTGCCTGAAAAACACGGCCCCCTTGAATTTGACGATGCGGTTTATGGTCATATGAGTTTTCCTATAGACGTTATGGATGACATGATATTAATCAGAACCGACGGGTCGCCCACATATAACTTTGCGTGCGTGTGCGACGATTCAAGCATGAAAATAACGCACGTCATTCGCGGTGATGATCACCTGTCAAACACTCCGCGCCAAATATTGATCTATGAAGCACTTGGAAAGCCTGTGCCCACATTTGCTCATCTATCTATGATATTGGGTGCAGATGGAAAGAAACTCTCGAAAAGACACGGAGCCACAAGCGTGGAAGAATATCAAGAGCGCGGATATTTGCCTGACACCATGGTTAATTTTTTGGCACTTTTAGGCTGGTCTCTTGATGGTGAAACCACGTTAATTTCACGCGATTTGTTATGCAAAGAATTCAGCTTAGACAGAATCACAAAAAAAGATGCAATATTTGACGAAAAGAAACTCGATTGGATGAATGGTGCATATATCCGCGAATTGGATGCTGACGAGTGGTTTGACCTATCACTCCCTTGGATTGAGTTAGGTGTAGCACGCGGCTTGAGCGTGCAGCCAGGCATTAGAATTGCACCAACAAACGCTGCAGATAACTCTGATATGCAGCCAGCCACGCTCACCACAATTACAGACGATGCAAAAAAGGCCGCAAGAGATTATGTAAGCAAAAACAAAGAGCTGTTTTGCAAAGTGTTTCCTCACGTCAAAGAACGCTTAAACCGCCTAGATGAAATATCTGAAAAAATTGAGTTCATGTTCTGGGGCGAAAATTGCTTGCTAGACGAAAAAAGCGTGAATAAAGTGTTGCTAAAACAAGCCTCGCGTGCAAAAGAGGCACTGGAAGGCGCACTGAAAATATTTGAAGACCAATCAGTTGAGTGGGCTGCTGGGCCTCTGCAAGATGCGTGTAAAGCACTTTGCGAAGAAATGGAAGTGAAGCCCAAATTTGTCTTTCAGCCAATTCGCGTAGCGATAACTGGAAACATGGTAAGCCCACCGCTCTTTGAACTAGTAGAGCTCATTGACAGATCGGATGTTACAAGGCGCGTGGAAGCTGTGATAAAGGAGTTTGGGTCATGGCAGCACTTATAACAAGCAAAATGAGCCTTGAAGAAATAAAAGAGGTCTTCAGTGGCGATAAATTTGCCACGGGTGCAGGTTGTGAAATAGTGGAATGTGCACCAGGCTTTGCAAAGGCTCAAATGAAAATTAGTGGTGCGCACTCAAATGGCATGGGGGCTGTCATGGGAGGTGCTATATTTACGCTAGCAGATTTTGCGCTGGCAGTGGCAAGCAACATAGACGAAGAACCGAGTGTGTCTGTGAGCAACACCATTGAGTTTTGTTCAAGTTGCAAAGGCGACACACTCATAGCCACAGCCAAAGTTGACAAAAGCGGGCGAAGCCTTGGGTTTTACACAGTTGATGTGGTTGACAACACAAAAAGATATATCGCAAAAATGACTGCAACGTGCTATCGAGCCCATAAATAATGTTGCAAAAATTTTGCAAGCATTAAGTGCAAGTTTGCCCAGCCATCAACAGCGATCTTCAGGCTATATCTCTCTAGCCATCAATAGCAGCAGTTCAGACTATATCTCTTTAGCCATCGATAGCGGCAGCAATCAACCCCACAAATAAGGGGTGCGCGTGTGTCGGGCGAGACTTAAACTCAGGATGTCCCTGACACGCAATAAAATATGGGTGATCGTTTGCGTCAAGTTCAACGATTTCAACTAAACGCCCATCGGGGCTTGTGCCACTCACAACCAGCCCAGCTTCTATGAGTTCATCACGATATGAATTGTTTACTTCAAATCGATGCCTGTGACGCTCCGATATGTTCTCTTCGCCATAAAGCTTATGAGCAAGCGAGCCTTTTTGCAATTTGCAAGGATAAGAACCCAAGCGCATCGTGCCACCCAGATTGTCAAGCCCTTCTTGTGCCGCCATCAAATCGATTACAGGATATTCCAACGTGTCTGCAAATTCACTAGAGCCTGCTTCTTGCATGTTAGCAACGTTGCGTGCGAATTCGCAAACTGCAGCTTGAAGTCCTAGGCATATGCCAAGAAAAGGAATTTTGTTCACCCTAGCATACTTTGCAGCCATCACTTTGCCCTCAAAAGCACGCACACCAAACCCACCTGGAACTAATATGGCATCAAGGCCTCCAAGCGTTTCATCTATGTTTTCTGCTGTGAGCGACTCCCCATCTATCAAGACAGGCTTAGCAGACACACCATTTTGAATGCCTGCATGATGCACCGCCTCAATCACAGAAAGATAGGCATCTGGCAAACCGGTGTATTTTCCAACAATGCCAACGCTCACTTCCCCACTAGCCGAAGCTTCGCTTTCTAGATATTCGCTCCAGATGCTCATATCAGGGCTGGCTGTATTCAAACCCAAACGCTCGCAAACTTTTTCATCAAAGCCCTGGCTTTGTAAGTAAGGAGGAATGCTATATATGCTTTTGGCGTCTTCGCAAGTGAAAACACAAGAGTTATCCACGTCGCAAAACATAGCAATTTTTGCACATAGTTTGTCGTCTATTTTGTGATCACTTCTGAGCACCAAAAAATCTGGCTGGATTCCCACAGATTGCAACTCTTTTACAGAATGCTGAGTGGGTTTTGTTTTAAGCTCGTGAGCTGCTGTGATGTATGGCACCAACGTGCAATGAACAAAGGCAACGTTTTCTGGCCCCATCTCGCGTCTGAACTGTCTGGCGGCTTCCAAGAAAGGCTGCGATTCAATGTCGCCCACGGTGCCGCCAATTTCGGTTATCACGACATCTGCGCCTGTTTCTTGCACTAGTCGCAAAATGCGAGCCTTGATTCCATTTGTAACATGAGGAATCACTTGCACGGTGCCACCCAAAAAATCTCCTCTGCGCTCTTTGCCCAGAAGCGATTGATATATCGAGCCTTGAGTTACGTTTGAATCGCGTGTTAAGTTTTCGTCTGTGAAACGCTCGTAGTGGCCTAAGTCTAAATCGGTTTCAAGCCCATCTTCTGTTACAAACACTTCACCGTGTTGAAAAGGGCTCATGGTGCCGGGGTCCACATTTAGGTATGGGTCCATCTTTTGCATGGTGACCTTAAGCCCGCGAGCCTTAAGCAAACGCCCAAGAGAGGCAGCAGTTATGCCCTTGCCAAGCGCAGATACAACACCACCTGTTACAAATATGTGTTTTGCCATGTTACATGCCTTTCTTGGTTGCATAGTTTTACTAAATGTTTTTAAATAATTTGCTTGTGTTTTTAGTTAATTTTTTTGCCTTCAAAATAGATAGCGTACCACAGCAAAAACATATAGATAACCCAAATTTTTCGACTGTTGTCTTTTCCAGATATGTGCTCATCCAACAAATCTATAAGAATTGAAGTGTTGAAAAATTTATTGGCCACATCACTCGTGAATGCGCGGCGCACCTTTTCTTGATATTTGTCTTCACGAAGCCAAGAAACAACAGGAACAGGAAAACCCAGCTTTTCTTTTTGAGCCCAATCTTTGGGAATTGTGCGCTGTGCTGCCGCTCGCAGGGGTTTCTTTGTTTGTTCAGTGTCTATTTTTTGAGATGTAGGAATGGAAGATGCAACATCGAACACGCACCTATCCAAAAATGGCACGCGGCTTTCAAGCGAATGAGCCATGCTCATCTTGTCCGTTTTCAGCAATATGTCGCCTACAAGCCAAAAATACAGATCCACGTGTTGCATGCGTTGAACTTCGTCTTCATCTTTTACTTCCGCATATGTGGCGGCACAAAGTTGTTGAGGAAGTTTTGCACTCACAGAGCGTTTTAGCAACGCCTCGCGCTCAGCAGGTGAAAACACAACACCGTTAGCGTTGGTGTAATACCAATCGCTCACATCTTCACTTGCGCGTTTCAAAAAATTTGCACCGCGAATTCCTGCGCGTCTAAAGATTTTCGATGCCGCTTTCAGGAGGGGGCGTGGCATCCAAGAAAGCTTTTTGTTTTCCAGCGGTGCCTGATAAATTTTATAGCCTGCGAAAAATTCGTCTGCGCCTTCACCAGACAACACAGCTTTCACG
>CAVEFW010000071.1:0-4151 GCA_963615035.1 Phocaeicola dorei | reverse complement strand
GTCTTATATCCAAAAAATCCTGCAAATTGTGATAGTAATTCCATGCAGATGGCAGTTTTAGCTATCTCCACGTGCCGGGGGCGTATCCCCCAGCACTTTCGGCGTTCAGCTTCATGGTCGCATGCGCTGTTTGACCAAGTCAGATGAGCCACGTTGTTTCGTGTGCAACCTATGCCTCACTCGTCATCGATTCCGAAGTCGTTGCGGCTTTTGGCTTTTGCGCGGGCGAATTTTTCTTCATCTATCTTCGCCAAGCGCGCAGCCTGTCGCTCATGCAAGTGTTTCAACTTTTCTTCACGCCGTGCGCGCGCATGTTCGTGAGCCTGTCTTCGGGCTTCTCTTCTAGCGCGTGCAGCAGATGCACTGCCTTCGCGCTCAAGCAGTTCCTCTTTTCGCTCTGCGCCCATAAGCTGCGCCATGGCCACATGCTCGCGCAAAATTTCCGCAGCACTCTTGTTTTCATGCGCAATTTCGTCCACCGCCTGCAAGGGGTGCGCGTCTGCCACGCGCTGGGCAATCATCGCCAAAAGCGGCATGACGAACACGGTAACCGCGCCTGCAGAAACCAGCACGCTGGCCACGCTATCGCTCATGGTGCCCGCATTCACGCACACAGACGTGCACGCCACAATAAGCGGCAGCGCCGTGGTGCAATAAAGCGCCACGCTTATTCGGCTGCCCACCGCCATGTTGCGTGTCTCGCGGCCAATCGTCGTGCTCACAAACACGGGCACGGCGCGAACAAGCACCAAAATGCCGATAAATGCCACCAGCATAAGAGGATTTAGCGCGACAGCGCTTAAGTTCACGCCGCAGCCGCTCACGATGAAGAACACAGGGATAAAGAATCCGTGCGCCATTCCGTTTAGCTTTATCTCGAGCGTCGTGTTTTCTTCGGGCACGAAATATCGCAGCACGAACCCAGCCGCGAATGCGCCTAGCACCAAATCCAGATCGAATACCGCGGCAAACGCCAAAAGCCCTATGAGCAGCACCATCGTGAGGCGCACGTAAGTTTGCGACGTGGTCTGGCTGCCTTCCACTAAAAAGTCGAAAAGTTTCGCTGAATATTTGCGCACCGCGCGTCCAAACGCTGCCACGCCCAAGCACAGCGCCACCAGCGCCAAAAGCACACAAACGCTTTCCAGTTTTCCGCGCGAAGTGAGCAAAAGTGCCATGGCGAGCACAGGGCAAAGTTCGCCCCACGTGCCGTATGCAATTATCGTATTGCCTATAGGCGTGCCAGCAAGCCCGCGCTCCTTTAAGATTGGAAGAAGCGTGCCCAACGCCGTAGTGGTCACAGCTATGGCCACGGCGAATCCGTCCAGCGTGCTGCCTTCGAAAAGCCCAGCGGCAAATGACAAACCCAGTGCCATGGCGAAGCTCACAATCCAGCACACAAGCGCGTGTTTTCCCTGGTTGCCCACTAAATTGCGCGGGTTAATCTCGAAACCTGCCAGCAAAAACAAAAACGCCATGCCCATATCGCCGAAGAAACTGATTACGTTATCCACGTGTATTACATCCAACGCACTAGGCCCCAATATCGCGCCGAAGAGCAGCAGAAACACCGTTTCTGGCACGGCTTTGTTGGGTATCGGTCGCGCGATTATCGGCACCGCGGCTGCTACTGCTACGATTATTGCAAGTGAAATGAAGTCGATAGTCAATTTTTACTCCTATAAATATCTAATTTTAGCTGGCACGATATGTAAGATACGCAAATGTGTCTTTTCGAACCTAGAGCGCGTTCGCATCATTTCGAAAAAAGGGGGGGTTCGTCTCACGGTTCCAAGTTCGATTCTATGAACTGACCTAGACCCCTAATTCTGGACGCTGAAATTCGTTTTTGAACAAACTGTTGCTAACCTATGTCGTCTGAAAAAACTGTGTTCGATTTTATCTTATGATGCATCTCGTCGTGAGGGGAATATGGGTAAGGTGGCATTTCATTATGCTTGATTCCAAGTTCATCAAGTTTTTCCATAATATCTAGGGTTTCATAGATGTCTTTGGTGACAGCGAACTCTTTTTTACCCACAGCCTGCTTTAATTGCAGATAATTTAGTTCAAACAAGCCAGAAAGATATTTGTATTTTTCAGGTGCCATCGGCAACTCAGGCTTAAATCTTATCTCGTAATAGTAAGAAACATCTTCAAATGACATATAAGATGTGGCAATCATAAAATCACAGTTTTCACACTTCCATCCGTGCGAAGTGCCTTTTCTAAAATATGCGCAATCACTTCCGCACCGTTCACACTTATAAGGTTTATCATTTTCTTTCATGGTTCTTTCCTCCTCCTAGGTAAAAAGTTTTGAATTTTCCAAGTTTATTAGCTAAATGCTGCGCAATTGGATCGTTGTACACCCCTATTTTTCTTTTCGCTAGCTTTGCAATATGGCATGCACATAAATAGCCGACACAAACTCATCTGACCCTTCACTTTGAAACTTGCCGCGAGTATGAAAATCACCAACATATTCAAAGCTAAACTCCTAGGCACGTGATAGGCACCACATATACCCCTGAAGGCAACTGCATCGCAAATTCCGTCTTCCCTACAAGCACTGCCAAGAAAGAAGGTTCTGGATTTCTCGCAGCCTTATTGAGCGCTAATTTATTCTTTAGTCTCAACAGGCAATTTTGCGCCTGTGGGATTTTCTGTCCGTTCAACTTCACTTCAAAAGCACCCCATGCACCGCTGCCAAGTTCTACGATAATGTCAACTTCAAGACCGTCTGCATCTGCGTAATAATACACCTTGGGTTCTGGCATAAGACCCATTGCAGATGCGTATATGCGCACGTCACGAATGCATAATTCTTCAAATAATGTTCCAAAAATCTGCATTTCTAAAAGAAGCCTCTCAGGTGTCATCGATAGCAAAGATGCTGGCAATGATGGATCTGCAAAGCATCTCTTCGGTTTAGATCGCACCCTAGATTTAGATTTTACGGGCGCATCCCAACCATATAGATTTTCCAACATGTATTGGTCGTTCAAGAAATTAATGTAAGGGGTTAGTTTATATTGATAAAATGAATTATCGGCTGTAATTTCTTCTTCTTCGTTGTAAACGTCTTTGTAAAGCGTTTTATACGTAACAGATTTTCCAACATTTCTCGCAAGAGAAACTGAAACGCGCCTTGTCAAATTATCGTTTAATCCATTTTTTCTCGCACTGATATCAAATAGCGCATCAAGATATTGCGCAGGCAAATCAAAATTAGCATTGTCTTGTGTTGCGGCAGTAGCAGGCCAGCCCCCTCTGCATATCAATTCTGCGAGCAAGCGCGCATCTGTATCAACTTTTTTTGGCTCGAATTCACCTCGAAAAAGCCCAGAGAGAGAAATGCTTCCATCTGATTCGCCGCTTTCACGCAAGCTCATAGGGCGTAATTTCAATTTAGCAATTCTGCCAGCACCACTATGAGACACTTTAGTCATATCTGCGCTCGAAGAACCAGTTAATATGAATTGACCCTTTTCGTTTCCCACCTCGTCAATTTTTCTTCTCACAGCATCCCAGATTTTTGGAACCTCTTGCCATTCGTCAATAAGATGAGGATTTTCTCCTTCCATTGCAAGAGTTGCATCTAGTTCAACCATTTGTTTAACGGGGTCATCATCTATGTGGGTAACGCTGGCTGCGTGCGCCAAACTCATCCATGTTTTTCCGCAAAATTTCGGACCTGCAACTTCAATAGCACCAAACGAATTGAGTCTGCGTTCTAAGGTTTCATCTAAAAGTCTATTTACATATTCTTTAGGCACAATCGACATTTGAGCTCCCCTTTTATAAATTTTCGAGGAAGATTATAACCAATTTTCGAGCCAAATTTATAACAATTTTCGAGGGAGATTGCTGCGAAGCATCAAGACTTCAAGCGTCAAATCCACCCCACTCAAAGCAGAAACAAACGTGAATAAACATTAAGGTGGACCACATATTCGCAGATGCTGTATTATGTAACATTCCCTAAAATTGTTCCCCCAAGCACACCCCCTCCGCATGCTCATAAGCAGAAAGCAATGATTGAGAACTAACATTTTGACCAATTTACAGTCGTGTGCGCGTCTATTTCATTTATAGGGGTTTCGCTTCACACATCCAAGTTCAGCTCCATTCCTAAAAACTGATGCAAG
>CAVEFW010000070.1:0-9488 GCA_963615035.1 Phocaeicola dorei | reverse complement strand
GGCCTATTAAAAATGCACCTTCTTTTTTGTTTTCACTTTTGGAAATTGCATAAGTTCCAAAAAATCGCATGTCAGACATAGTTGAAGCCTTTCTTTTTATTGTTTCGCAGAATAGATGGTAAACAAAACTTTTGGTTAATGGGTGGTTAGTGGAAAGGGTTTGTATTTAATATTATAAATTTCAATAGGACTATAATATAGGAAGTTAAGCGCAAACACTGGAGTATATATGAGGCATTACGAGCAAGGAATACCTGCTCTGTTGGGTAAACTATTAGTTGATGGCACGCATAAAACAATACAAGAGCGATATGCAGCACTGAATGATAAGGCAAGGTTTGCAAAATATGACGAGTTCGACGATGATGTGGTGGTTGTTGACACGGAAACAACAGGTCTTTCGTTTGTAAAGGATGAACTGATACAGATTGCTGCAGCTAGAGTTTGCGGCGGGAAGATAGTTGATTGGCACGTTACGTTTGTAGACCCAGAAATGACAATTCCAAAAGAGACTAGTCAATTAACAGGGATAACGCAAAAAGACATCAATGGCGCACCAAAAGTGCAGGACGCGCTTGAAAATCTGGTTGAATTCGTTGGCGATTCATATGTGGTGGCGCACAACATAGGCTTTGACAAGACGTTTCTGACTAAATATGTGCAAGGTTATCCTCTCTTAGAGAACACGTGGATAGACACGCTGGATTTGGCGCGCATAGCCCTGCCGCGTTTGTCTTCTCATCGCCTGAAAGACATGGCAGAGGCATTTGAATGCCCAGCATCCACACACAGAGCAGACGCAGACGTAGAGGCAACATGTTCGATTTTGCGCATTTTGCTTGCGGCTGTTCAGTCTATGCCTAAATCGCTTGTTGTAAAGATTTCAAAACTCACAACGCGCGAAGAATGGTCTACGGTTGCTGTCTTTGAATATTTCGCGAGTAAGATTTTTTCGTCATCTAATGCGGAAGAAAACAGCGATTATTTTGAGGAAGACATTTCCCTAATTCGTAAAAGATCGCTAGATATTATGCAAAATGACGCCATACAAAAAAACGGCTTGTGTGAAAGCTCCAAGGAAAAATGCAAAGAAAACCTCGAAGACACCCCTGAAAACAAAAAACAAAAAGGCGAAGACTCGACAACTAAAACAAATCCGCACACATCAACATCTAGCACAACAGCAACAGCAACACGCGGCGGTGTGCTAGACAGCGGTTCGCTAGATAGCGGTGCACCAGATGACACGATAAAAGAAAAAATGTCTTTTAGCAGCACAAATGCTAATTATTGTCGTGTTGATGCAAGGAAATTGCGAGGGGACTGCGCGTATAAATTAAAATATCCAACAGAAGCGAACATAGAAGATGCATTTTCTGCAGACGGCTGCGTAGGCGTGCTTTACGAAAAATATGAACAACGCAACGAGCAAATTCAGATGTCGAAAACGATTCTAAACTCTATAGAACACGATAAAAATTTAGTTGTTGAGGCTGGCACCGGCGTTGGTAAAAGCATGGCATATCTTGTGCCGCTGATAAGGTTTGCTAAGTTGAACAATATTACTGTGGGTGTAGCAACGAAGACAAACGCCTTGTTAGACCAGTTAGTTTTTAATGAGTTGCCTGCTCTTGCAACCTCTATGGGGGGAGTCAAGTATGCTGCACTTAAAGGGCAAACTAACTATATTTGCATGAGAAAAGCAAGCAATGCTATAGGTGGCGGTGCTAAAAAGAGAGTGCTTAATGACGAAGTGCTAAGCACAGCACCAGCCATTGCGTCACTGGCTTCTTTTATAGAACAAACTGAATATGATGACGCAGACACATTCAAGGTTGAGTATAAGCTTCTTTCAAAAAGGGAATATACAACCACGAGCAGCGAGTGCCTGAAGCACAAATGCCCATTTTACAAGGATGGCTGTTATGTTTTTGGAGCGCGTTTGAAAGCCAAGGATGTCGATATAGTGATCACAAATCATTCCATGTTGTTTACCGATATAAGAACAGACGGAAAATTGCTGCCTCCAATTCGTTATTGGGTTATAGACGAAGCACACAGAACAGAGGAAGAGGCTAGAAATGCGTTTGCGCATACGTTGTCTTCATATAATATCGAGCATCTGAAAAATCAGTTCGCTTCAGAGGATGTGCGCGTTAATCCTTTTGCACGCGCAGAACGCGTGATGAGCGCCAAAGAAGATGGAAACTTATCTTTGTTTTATTCGTGCGTTTCAAGAGCACGCGCGGAAAGCAAAAAATTTATAGTTGCAGTAAATGACTATGTTCAACAGGTAAAAGAGCTCTTAGCTTTTGAAGAGGAAGGCAAGGGGAAGCCTTACGAAACTGTTCAAATATGGATCAATAAAGAAATAAAGCAAAGCAGCGTTTATGGCTTGTTGAGACAAAAGGCAGCAGAGTTAAGAGATGCGTCGAAAAGACTGATGAAATCTTGCCAAGAGATTTCCTTATATCTAGACAACGAATCCAAGGAAGACAACAACGTAAAAAATATTCAAGGGAAAATATCTAGCATCGCTTTTCAGCTTAGTGAAATGGTGGGCGAAGTGGACGTGAACTTTGGTGTTGGTGGTGCCCTAGAAGAAAACCCCGCTTCAAAAGAAAACACTGCACCAGAAAACGGCATAGCCCCAGAAGAGAGTGCCCCAGCAGACCAAAACGAAGAAAGTTACGTTTTTGCTGCAGATTTATATAGAAACAAAGAAAAGACTAACGATGAAATAAGTGCTAGACCCATTAACGTTGGCGAAGTTTTGAATGAAACGTTGTTTGAAAATACATATTCGGTCATTTTTACGTCTGCCACTCTTTCTACGGAAAAAAATTTCAATGCGATTAGTGATTCACTCGGGCTAAACACGACAAAAAAATCGCAGACAAATTTTTTGATGCTGAACTCAAGCTATGACTTCGATAGAAACATGAAAATCTATGTTCCAACAGACATGCCAGAGCCTTTTTCTGCGGGTTATTTGAAAGCTCTTCAAGACTTGCTAGTCAAGGTGCACAGAGCACAGGGAGGCTCGGTGTTGTCGCTTTTTACAAACAGACGCGAGATGGAGAGCTGTTACGATGTTTTAAGTGAAGAACTTGAAAAAGACGGCTTGAGAGTTCTTTGTCAAAAAAAAGGATTTTCAACTAAGACGATAAAAGATGAGTTTCTGAAAGATAAAAGCGTGTCGCTTCTGGCGCTAAAGAGTTTCTGGGAAGGCTTTGATGCGCCAGGAGACACCCTAAAGAGTGTGGTTGTTTCGCGTTTGCCTTTCGCTAAGCCAAACGATCCTTTAATGTGTGAGAGAAAAGAAAGAGATCCCAGAGCATGGTTTAAATACGTTCTTCCAGCGTCTATAACAGAAGTCAAGCAAGCGGTAGGCAGGCTGATCAGAAAAGCAGACGATAAAGGCAGCGTCATTTTGGCAGATAAAAGAATCATAAGTAAAACATATGGAAGTGCTTTTATTGACTCTTTACCCAGCAGCAATGTGGCATATCTTACTGTCGACGAAATTGCACAAGACATAGAAGAAAATAATTTGTAGTAACGAATTAGTTTTTTGGGCTTTTTGCGCTGTTGTAAAATCGTCTTGTGGCTTCATAGTAAAAAGCCACCTACCCGAAAAATAAAATGAAAAAAAACTAAAAGACACAGCAAACAGAGAAGCCAAAGACAAGAAAAAAGAAAAAAGAGAAAAAAGTGGGAATTATTAAGAAAAATAAAAATAAGTCTAGCCAAGAGGAACTAGATAAGGCAGCCCATGTGAAAGAAAACACGCTGGGCACTTCAAACGAAATTTCTTTAAGCGTTTTAGATGCGGCAAAAGAAAAAGCCGTCGAGCAACTTAAAACAGAGCAAAAAGAGCAAAAGTCTTCCTTTTCTAAAACATTAAGCAGTTCATTTGCAGATGAAGTTGCAAAAAAGAAGTCCAAGCGCAAAAAGAAGCGTCTGGTTATAATAGCTTTGATTTGTCTTTTTGTGTTGGCTGTCGTCTTTCTTTTGATTTTTTCTATTCACGCTTATATGCAGCGCGCAAACAACTTTTCAAACTCTTATAGAGAAGCCATCGATTGTGTGTCGCAAACTGATTACACGATAAGCCAAGTGAACGAAATTCTAGAGAATCCAACATCGTCAACATCTAGGCAAGTTCTCAGCAACATCGAAACAGACATACAGACGTCTAAAGAATTGCTCGATGAATGCCAAGAGTTGCTTGAGCCCATGCAAGAAAACAAGATGCTGCCGACTGAAAATGAAAAGGTGTATCAGTTGCAAAATTCACTAGACGGCAGAGTTGAGTTGCTGAATGCGGGGTCTTTGATTATAAAGCAAATAAAAAGTGCGTTTCAAAGCATGGATTCTCTTGAATCCAGTAAAGCAAAAGTCGAAGAGGCTAATAACATGGAGCAAAATGCTGCCAATTTGATCGCGAACCCTACAACAGAAAACATAGATGCGGCAAAGGCAGCAACTGAAAGTGCGATTCAAGATATTACTTCTGCAATTTCTTTGCTAAGTGACGCGAAAACAAAATGCCCTCAAGCTGATCTTGGTGATTACACGTTGTATTTATCTTACAAAAAAGAAGCGCTGGAAAATCAACTGCAAGCCTTGCAAGCCGTGCAGAATGAAGATTCTGCTGCGGCACGCACAAGTCAAACTGCATACGAAAACGCAGACGAAAAAGCAAGAAGCTATGCTTCTTCTGTGTCGCGCATAACAGATCCTGTTTTGAGTGTATATGAAAATAACGTTCAGGAATTATCTGAACAATACGAACTCTCGCGCACAAAGGTTGCGGCGGCAGACGAATATTTAAGAGCGCACATGTAACCGCATATGTAACCACATATAACACGACAATGCCTGCTTGCAGTGGTTTTTGCTATTTTGTTGGGCTCGAGCGGGCTGAGACCCTGATGGTTTATCGATGCTCGACTCAATTCGCGCCACAGTTTAGGCGAAGTTGACTTTCACGGCTTGCGTGATAATTCACAATCCGTGAATTTTTTGATGATGTAAAATAAACGCGTATAATTTTGAGTATATATGTTTTTTAACGTGTTTTAGCTTTTTATGTTGACGTAGGTTTGCAGCACCCTAAAACGCCTTGAACACAGAACACAGAACACAAAACAAAGAATACAGAAAAAATAAAGAATAAACGCAAGCCACAAAGAGTTCATGGCAACAAAACACCGAAAGGAAAATAGATGTCGGCAATGATGCAAAACGTTGTGCATTTGGCAGAGGAAATAGGCTCTAGACCAGCCGGAACCGAAGAGGAAAGAACTGCCGCTGAATACATTAAAGAAAGAATTGAGCAATCTTCTGGTCTGCCTTGCAAAATGGAAGACTTCAACGCGCCAATCAGTGGAAGTGCCACAAAAACAATATGTTCAATTGTTGGCGTTGTTGCTGGTTGGGTGGGCATGGCACTTCCTGAAATTGGAATTTTATGCTTAGTTTTATTGTTGATTGCAACTGTTTTATTGGTTGCAGACTATCTAGAAAAACCAATCTTAGACAAAGTGCTTCCTCGTGGAATTAGCCAAAACGTTGTTGCTAAATATGAGTCTGGCATAATGTCAAGCAAGAAAAACAGGAAAATAATCCTAGTCGCGCGTTATGATTCGGGCAAAGTTCGAGATGAGCTAAAAGGTTCACTTCTAAAGAGTTACAGCATTTTGCAAAAGATTTCTTTTTGGGCGCTGCCAGCAATGTTTGTTTTTATGTTTATTCGCGTGGTGCCTCTTGGTGCAGACACTGGAGCGGCAGCATCTTTTTTTAAGTTTTTAGTTATTCTTTGCACTCTGGCTTGTCTTGTGCCCATTGTGTTTGCCATCTTGCATAAAATTTCTAAATATAACAACTCTGCAAATGCAAACGCGGCAGGAACTGCAGTTTTGATGGAGGTTGCCAGTCGTGTCGGGAACGGCAGGATGACCGAGGAACAGATTCAGTTTCTCAAGCAATATGAAGACCAGGAAAATCAAGGCGACCAAGATATTCCAGAATTTAGAGATGTGCAAGGGGTAAAAGGCGACCAGGAACTAGACCAATCTTTGATTTATGGAAAAGCTGCACTTGATGAAGAAGGCGTTTTGCCAAACGATGTTCCTGTTTATTATGAGGCAGACGTTAATGCACAGCTGCCGCATAATGAACTAAATATGCGTGGAAATTCTGAGAAAAATCCAGCTTTATATAACGAAGACGCCGAAGATGTTTTGACGTTTTCAACTGATGAGGATAACGAACAGCCTTTTGCTGAAATGCAGGGCGGCAAGCAAAAAGACTTGCAATACTTAAACTCTCAGCCACAACAACAATTTCAAGCAAACAAGGTCAACAATTACACATCTGCAGGCGCGGACACATCGCAGCAACTCCAAAGCAAAGATGCTGCGGGACAAAACGCTGCAAGTGCTGCTTTGGGAGCACAGGCAACGGACAATCAAGCGTCTGGTCAACCCTCTGTTCCCAGCTGGTATAAAGCGGCGCAATCAAAAGCAAAAAAACAGCCTGTAGATGCCGCGATGAGTGCACAGTATCGCTCAAAGTTTGCCTCTGCTCTTGATGCGGTGGATAAAGCCAACGAACAGGCGGCAGCAAAGCGGGAAGCTGAGGCTAGGGCTAGCGTTGGCGGGTTAGGCAGGGGGCTAGAGGCACTTGCTCAGGAAAATTCCTTTACGCAAGAGGGTGAAAATCTAGAAGAAAGCCTAAATTCTCTTTCTGATAGAAGCGTTTTAGACCCTCAAGTGCAAGTTTCACATGAGAAGCAACAGAAGGTGTTGCAAGAGGAAAGCGACGAACTTAAGACAAATGTTGCTTGCGACATCGAACAGCCAGAATTTATAGATTCTTTGTCGCAAGAATTTGAAACTGTGGAGCCGCATGATGGGTCACATGATGGGTCGCATGATGGCGAAAGAGTTTCTGTTTCGATGTTTACAGAGGAAGAAAAAGTCAGGGTTGTAGCAGACGCAAAATCAGATAGCGCAAAGGCTGCAGCGCTTGAAGATGAAAACAGTGAAAAAGAAGCAGAGTTTACGCAAAATTCTAAAACAGAGTCTAGCGAAAGAAAAAAAGGCGCATCAAAAGTCAAACAGAGAAAAAACACTCCCAGAACGTTAGTTGATGCAGAAGACACGGTGTTTGAGGGCGCGCGTAACACGGTCATCAACAATGAGGATGCTAAAGGCAACATAGGAAAAACAAACCAAGAAGCATCTAAAAAAAACAAAGCCAGCATGACTGGCAAAAAAACAGACGCGCAAAGTGAAAGTGACACGCTAGAACCCGCGTCAAATTTTGTGGGCAGCGTTACCGCTGGAGTTGATAAGGCAGCTCAGAGCACAGATAATCCGCTTTCTTTGTCGAAAAAACTTCCTGTCATAAATCCGAGCAAAACAGGAGGCGTTTCCAAGTTGTCAAGCAACGAAACAGGCGCAGGAAAACAACGTGCACCGCTGGCAGATGACACATCTGCGGGCACGGCGAAAAGTTTGCTTAGCATGTTGCCGTCCATCGGGGCTTCGGATATCGAATATGAAGAATCTTTGATAGAGGCAGCATCAAACAACAATCAAAAAGTGCATTCTGGTTTAGAAAAAACAGCGAGCGCGGAAAACAAAAAAGATAGAAGCACAACTAATTTGGAGGATGATTCTAAGCGCGACGCCAGCGCAAACAATACAAACAGCGCAAACAGTGCGACAAAAAACACAGCAAACAAAAACGTTGAGGCAGACACTGAAACAAAAAAGGAAAACACTGCAACCAGTTCCCCCAGCTTATCGGGCACAATTCCAAGCATAACATCGGGTGGTGGTGCTGGTGCCACAGGAGTGTTTGCTCCAGTGACCGATGAGATGCTTCAGAGCGCAACAAGCGAGGAAGATTTGTTTGTCGATGACGCAGACGATTCAGACTTCCAAGAAAACTTCACCGAGTCTGGCGCATATGCTGGCAGAGACTATGTGGAAATGCCGAAGTCGCGCGTTCGAGGTTTCTTCGATAAAGTGTTTCACAGGTCTGGCGACAAGGAAGAATCTAGCGATATTTTTGACGACGCTTGGGATGATTCGACAAGTGATGCTTGGGAAAACGGGTCAGACAGCAATTCGTTTGAGAGCAACGGTGCTGAGTATTACGAAGAATACGGTGGCGAATATAGCGACAGTTCCGAATATGACCAAGATGAAGAATATAGCGAATATGGCGACTATGAAGATGCCGAGGACAACAACCAAGATGCACAAGACACAGAATATTCGGGCGCACCTCACGATGAATATGTTGGCGCTAGCGGTGAGAAATACAATGGCGGAGCGTTTTCTGCTCTAAAGGAAAAAGCCAGTGGTTTAACGCAGCATATTCCAGCAAGTTCTCGTTCTCAAGACGATATGCAGGCACAAGACGGAAGTTTGGAAGATCTGGAAGACGGCGACCTAGATGACTCTTTGCAAATTGATGGCGAGGAACATCAGGATAGAATAAACAGTCATGCAAGAAAATCCAGTTCATCGGGTGCACGCAGAGGTGCATTCTCAAGTTTAGTAGAAGAACAGTCGCACGAAAGCATCGAAGATCTGCAACAAAGAGCACTTCTAAGACAAAACGCAGCAGAACCAAACGGAAACGCGCACGCTCAATTCGTTGACCCAAGCATGCAAACTGAAGAAAACCTTGACAATCCAGAGTTTGGCATTCCCGAAGAGGGCGAGGAAATAGAGGCGTTTCGCAATCCGATGCTAGATTGTGACGTGTGGTTTGTGGCGTTAGGCAGTGAACTTGCAGGTAATGCAGGCATGAAGAACTTTATGGATACACACAAAGAAGAACTTCGCGGAGCCATAATCATTGAACTTGATGGCTTGGGAGCTGGAAATCTAAGCATGGTTGGCACGGAAGGATCGATGAAACAAACAAAATATTCTTCACGCATGAAGCGTTTTACTCGCAAAGCTACGCAGGTCACAGGCATCAAATGTGCAACTGTGAATTACTCTTGGTGTGACAGCGCCGCAGCATTCGCAAACAAACATGGCGCAAGTGCACTTCACCTTGTTGGAGATGACGGCGGAAAACCAGCTTTCTTTGCGCAGGCAAATGACATAGTTGACAACATCAACGAAAGCACGCTTGATAAAAACGCTGAATTTGTCATGGAAGTCTTAAGGGCGATATAGTCTATGTCAAAACGGCACCGCCCTTTGGGTCAATAGACAGAATGCGCGCCTGCGCAAGTCTGCTCAAGCATAAAACAACTTCCAGCGCACAGTTAACCCTTCAACTAGCCATTTGATTAACCTTTACTCAACCGACAGTGCCGAAAGTTAATCGATTTAAAAACATGGACGCCTGAACAATTCGAGATTTCGGTCAATCTCAATTAACCGCAGGTGTCGAACGTTAATTGAATTCAAAACATGGACACCTGTCCAGTTTTCATTTGCAACCACAAC
>CAVEFW010000069.1:0-5016 GCA_963615035.1 Phocaeicola dorei | reverse complement strand
CGCCCAAATAGTTATAGGAGAACATTGATTGAAACGCAAAGTTGCAAACCAGACACAAATCGAACAGGCAAGTTTAGAAACTGAAACTCAGAAATCCGAAGTTCTGCCAACCCTAGAAACTGAAGCTCAAGAATCTGAAGCCCAGTCAACCTCAAACCCAGACTTAGGTTTTTTGACAAACCAAAACAAAGACGGCTTTAAGTCGGGGTTTGTGGCATTTGTTGGCAGACCTAACGCTGGCAAATCCACTCTTATAAACGCCATAATGGGAAAAAAGATTGCCATCACATCTAACACAGCGCAAACAACGCGCCATCGCTTTCGTGCTATATACAACACCGAAAAATCTCAGATTATCTTTATAGACACACCTGGTCTGCATAAACCTCAAGATGCCTTGGGCGAAGAGTTAAATATAAGCGCCCTAAAAGCGCTGGAAGATGTTGATGTGGTTGCCATGTTGATAGATATAGGCAAGCCCATAGGCACAGGAGATGCTTGGGTGGCGTCTAAGTTAAAGAATATAAAAGCAAAGAAGATATGCGTCCTTACAAAATCTGATATATGCAATAAAAAACAAATAGATGCACAACGCGCTTCTGCCATAAAACTTATGAGTGGAGCGTGGGATGCGATGGTGTGTCTTTCCTCTGTGAGCGGCAAAAACATCGATGCGCTCATAGAAGAAATCGAATATTTTTTGCCGCTTGGCCCTGCTTGGTTTCCGCCCGATATGCAGACAGACCAGCCCCTAGAGGTGATGATTGCCGAATATATTCGCGAAAAAATCTTGCGCTCGTTTTCGCAAGAGATTCCTCATGCTATAGGCGTGGCACTCGAAGATATGCAATATATAGCGCGCAGCAACACATATAACATTCAAGCAATAATTTATGTGGAAAGAACGAGCCAGAAAAGAATAATCATCGGGCGCGGGGGGAGTGCGATAAAAAAAATTGGCACCCAGGCACGCCTCGATTTGCAAAAACTTCTCGGCACCAAAGTTTATCTAGACTTGCATGTGAAAGTGAAGAAAAACTGGCGCCGAGACGTTAACCAGATCAGACGCTTTGGATATGGCGATGGAGCGTAATTAACTTCTAATTTTTGTTCTTCGCCAGAAAGAACAAAGCCAGCGTTCCAGGGCCTGAATGAGCACCGATCACAGGGTCTATGTAATATGTGATTATGTTGACGTCTGGCCACCTCTCCAACACTTTTTTCTCAATATATTCAGCATCTTCTATGCAATCACCATGAGATATCATCACATTTTTCCCCAGGCCATCTGTGCCCAGATAAGTTTTTTCCATGTGCTCTATAAGCGCGTTCAAGCTTTTCTTTCTCCCGCGCACTTTTTCTTTCGGAATAAGGTGTCCCTCGTCATCCACGTGCAAAACTGGCTTAATATTCAACAGATTTCCTGCCCATGCGCTTGTGCGAGACACACGCCCCCCACGAAACAGATAGACCAAATCGCTCACCGTAAACCAATGCGCCTGGTTTTGCTTGTTGTCTTCCACCCACTTTGCAACTTCATCAATAGATTTCCCTTCCTTTTGCAAAAGCGCGGCATCGTATACCAACATGCCCTGACCTAGAGACGCAGCCAAGGTGTCAACAGCAATCAGCTTTCGCTTTGGATATTGTTCGCGAAGTTGCGCCATCAAAAGTGAAACAGCCTGATATGTTCCAGAAAGACCACTCGAAAAAGCCAGATAGAGCACGTCTTTTTTGTCTTCCAAAAGTTCACGAAGAATTTTGTTGGTTTCCTCCAACTTAGGAAGCGACGTTGTAAACGTAACTCCTTCGCGCATTTTTTCAAAAAAATCTTTAAGCGTTGATTCTTTGTTTACGCCTTTTTCATAGCTTACATATTGATTTCCCTCTTCATCAATAAATGTAAGCGATAAAATCTTGATGCCGAGCTCATCAATTATGTGACCAGGCAAATTGCAACACGAATCGGTAACTATTACATAAGACATAAACATATCCTCGCTTTCTTTGTTTTTATGTGCTAAACGCAACGCATGCTTAACCCAATGTCTGCAACACACAACGTCTGCTAGACACAATGCCTGCTAGACGCAACGTCTTTTTCTTTTGTTGGCGTAAATTTATGGTGTGTAGCTTTATAAATGCGCCTGATTATAGAATAGATTATGCCATCAAGCAACGAGCACAATTTTTATCTCTGCTTACCTAGAGATCACATCATAGCGAATAGTTTTCCCACATAAGCTATAACTAGGCTTTACGCCAGCCATATATGCACCTTTAATCGGGCGTTTCACAACAATTTTTCTAGCAGTTGTCGATAGTGCCGCATCCAATAACTCGCCTTCATCTTCACAAGGTAATTCAAGCTTGTGCAGAAGCTGAAACTTCTTTTTCACGGCAGCACTTTTTTTGCGAGCGGGAAACATGGGGTCTAGATATACCACGTGCGGCATTATTTTGTCGCTCATTTCGCGCATGGCGCAAACGCTGTCAGTTTTATATAGATGCATTCGTTTTGCAACGTTGGCTGTAAGTAAATTGTTTGACGCGCTGCTCACATCTTCAGCATCACCCGCAATTTTTGCGTTTTTTGCCCTCGTGAGCGCATCTTCCAGCAACTTCGCAATCACTTCGTTTTTTTCAAACATATAAACTTCAAAATCGGCAGCTGCTAAAAGCAGAGAATCGAACCCCAAGCCCGCAGTTGCATCTATGGCAATTGGGCGCGCCACCCCTTTTATCTTTGAAGCACGCACCAAAAGCTCGCTTTTTATAACGTGTGGTTGCAGACGCGACGTCTCATCTGCGAAATCAACTTTGAGCAGCATTTTGTTGTCGGTAAGGCACAAAGCGCCTTTTATTTCAACAAGTTCTAAATCTGTGTTCGGTATTTTTTCATTCATGTTTTTGTGATAAATGCCCTTAGTTTTGTTAAATGTTACTAATATAATATAAGAAACAAACAAGCAAGCACCTCAAAACATCGCATAAAAAGATTGGAGTTAAGTGTTATGCAAACAGACCATAAATGCAGCTCAAATGCGCTAAATAATGTGAAAAATAGGTTGTTTAAGTTCGGCATCAAAGAAAAAAATTATTGCAAGGCGGTAGTTGTTGGTGAAAATGGCAAGCCGAAAGATGCAAGCATGCAAAAAAAAGTGATTTCTGTGGCACAGATGATTGCTGGCGGCGCCATAACTTTGGCTGGCGTGCCCTTGGTGGGTGTGCCATTTGTGGGGTCTGGCGTTATTTTAACAGGCGCAGGCATAGCGCTTGACGGCCAGCGAAAGCTTACAGGCCGTGAACCCACACGCATGGAATATGCCATAGATCGCGCTGGCAGTGCGCTTTCAAAAAGTGCAAAAGACGCAATGCGCAAAAACGCAGACTGGGGGGCAAAACGCGCACGTAACCTTACGCAAAAAGTTGGCGATCGCATGCCAAATGGTGTTATGCGTGCGGGGTCAACCACTAAAAAGGCGATGTTGTCGGCTGGTGAGAGCATTCCAGCCCACATATCTTCTGCAGCAAAAACAGCCAAAGAAGTTGGAGGTGTTGTTGCGCAAGAAGGCCCTGTGGCAATAGCTGGCGTGGCTGCAGGCGTTGGAGCGTTTGTGGGCATGGGTGCGGGGTTGGTCTATGCAGGAAAAAAAGTAATAGGAAAAAAGAGATAGCTTTGTTTTGAATGTTTGCCAGCATATTTGAGCGTTTGGCGGTATGCATGTCAATCAGCGCATTTGAATGTTCGGCGGTATGCACGCCAATCAGCGCATTTGAGAGTTTGTCGGCACATATATCGATCGCCATATACACTAATCAACACACATAAACAAGATAGGAGCATTTTATGAAAGTTGCAGTGAAAGCAGCAAGTGAGCGTTATGAAAAGTTTAAACCCAAAGGCGATTATTCAAGCCTAGACATGGTTTTTTTCCCACAAGACGCGCCTGACGCTGAAGTTTTGGCAGGCGCAAGCGATGCGGAAGCTTTGGTGATCGATGCAATTTCCACGGCAAGCGCAAACTTAATAGAAGGCATGCCCAACTTAAAGTTTATTCAAAGCGAAGGCGTGGGTTATAACGGTGTGTGCCTAGAGGCTGCAACTAAGCGAGGCATAATCGTATCAAACAATGCAGGCATAAACGCCACTGCCGTGGCTGAGCAAGCAATAATGCTGATGTTGGGGCTTTTGCGCAGTGTAATTGCTGGAAACGATGCAGTTTTGAGCGGCAAACAGATAGACCTAAAAGAACATTTGATGGTTTCAGGCATTCGCGAACTTGCAGATTGCAAAGTGGGCATCATTGGGCTTGGTGCCATAGGTCAGGCTTTAGCACGCATGCTGGTGCCTTTTGGATGCAAGGTGTATTACTCAAGCAAGCACTCTAAAGGCAAAGATCTGGAGCAAAAACTAAATGTTGAGCACATGTGTCAAGATGAATTGGTGCGCACATGCGACATAATAAGTTTGCATTGTGCAGTTACACCTGAAACTCAAGGCATGGTGGATGCTGCGTTTCTTGAATCCATGAAAAACGATGCGCTTCTCATAAACACGGGCAGGGGAGATCTGATAGACAACGTGGCACTTGCCGCCGCACTCGAGAGTGGCTCTATAGGGGGTGTGGGTTTAGACACCATATCGCCTGAACCAGTGTTGCCCGATAATCCACTGCTTAATGTGAGCGATGGGGCACGCGCTCGCATGCTCGTAAGCCCGCACATTGGCGGCGTTACAACAAGCACATTCAAGCGCGGTTTTGCAAATATCTATGCCAACCTAATTTCCATCCAAGAAGGCGCGCGACCAATAAATATAGTCAACGGATTATAGATGTGCAAAGTCGCATATTTGCAAGCCGCATTTCGCGCCCTATAACAAAATTATTAGTTACTCATTTATTCGTTAACCACTTCACGTTTTGTATTCACGCCTTTATCATGCAAATTGCAAATAGGTAACATTATTTTGTTTCTTGAATGGTGATTGCACAAGGTAGTAAAATTGCGAAT
>CAVEFW010000068.1:0-11885 GCA_963615035.1 Phocaeicola dorei | reverse complement strand
GTTGTGGTTGCAAATGAAAACTGGACAGGTGTCCATGTTTTGAATTCAATTAACGAATTGAAGAAGATAAAGCGTTTTTTGATTTATATTTATAGGTTGAAACTATTGACAATATCTATTATTCAATTATTTTATGAGGCTTAATAAAATCCTAGTAAATTAGTAGGTTTAATTATACGCTTCCTTTGAAGCGCTATGAAACAATTACAAAAAGCAGGAGAGAATTTTAATGGAAAACACAAAACTTTTAGAGTTAAAAGGCGTGAGTGCATCGGTTGATGACACAGAGATTTTGCATGATATAAGTCTGGAAGTGTCGAGCGATGAGACGCATGTAATCATGGGACCTAATGGTGCGGGTAAATCGACGCTTGGTCGTGTGATTATGGGAAGCCCAGAGTATAGCCAAGACGCAGGCAAGATAATTTTTGATGGTGAAGATATTACTGCTATATCTCCTGATAAGCGTGCTCGCGCGGGTTTGTTTTTAAGTTTTCAAGCACCAGTAGAAATTCCTGGCGTGCCTGTGTCGAGCTTTTTGCGCACAATAATGGATGGTCGCGAAGATTTTTCGATGAAGGGCAAGCAATTTCGCAAACATGTAAAGGAACTTGCACGTGAGCTTGACTTCGACCAATCGTATCTAGATCGCGAGCTTGGCGTTGGGTTTTCGGGTGGCGAAAAAAAGAAGTTGGAGATGTTGCAACTTTTGTTGCTTGAGCCAAAACTGGCAATATTAGATGAAACAGATTCGGGGCTTGACGTGGATGCTCTTGGCGTTGTGTCTCGCGGCATAGACACATATAAAAAACGCACTGGTGGGGCGTTGATTATCATTACACACAACACCCGCATCTTGGAGCATTTGAATGTGGATTGTGTGCATGTGGTGGTTGATGGTCGCGTTGTGGCAAAAGGTGATGCAACGCTTATCGCAGAGATCGATGCAAATGGCTTTGAGGCATACGAAAACGCAGGAAGTGTGCGTCATGACAAATAACGCAAAAACCCAAGTATCAGATATAGACACATCGCGCTATGACTTTCGCTATGCAGACGCTAGGGCTGGGAAGTTAAAGGCGGGGCTGGCGCCTGATATTGTGCGAGAAATCTCAGAGAAGAAAAACGAGCCTGAGTGGATGTTGGAACACAGACTAAAATCACTTGAAATATATAACGCCGCTCCACTCCCCAACTGGGGCCCCGCCCTTGATGGCTTAGATATCAACAACATTGTTACATATGTTAAACCCGCCACCGATCAGGAAAGCAACTGGGATGATTTGCCAGATGATGTGAAAAACACATTTGAGCGTTTGGGCATTCCAGAAGCTGAGCGATCTTATTTGGCAGGTGTGGGTGCGCAATATGACTCTGAGCTTGTATATCACAACATGCAAGACACGGCTGCAAAGATGGGCATCGTTTATTCAGGCATAGAAGAAGCGCTTAAAAACCCTGAATGGGAAAAGATTATTCGCGAGAAATTTATGACGCTCATCCCTCCCACCGATCACAAATTTGCAGCATTACATGGTGCCGTGTGGAGTGGTGGCAGTTTTGTGTATGTGCCGCGCGGCACACAGCTCGACTTTCCGCTGCAAAGTTATTTTAGGTTGAATGCAAAAGGGGCGGGTCAGTTTGAACACACGCTCATTGTTGTGGAAGACGGTGCATCGCTGCATTTCATCGAGGGGTGCAGCGCACCGAAGTATAACGTGGCTAACTTACATGCGGGAGCAGTCGAATTGTTCGTAGGTAAGAATGCTTCCTTGCGTTACTCCACGATAGAAAACTGGTCGAAAAACATGTATAACTTGAACACAAAACGCGCGGTGGTGGACGCGGGTGGCACGATTGAGTGGGTAAGCGGATCTTTTGGAAGTCATGTGGGATATCTATACCCCATGAGCATCTTGAATGGGAAGAAAGGCAAATGCACGTTTACTGGCATCACGTTTGCAGGTGCTGGGCAAAACCTAGACACGGGTTGCAAGCTGGTGTTGAATGCTCCTGAAACATCTGGTGTCATCGAGACAAAATCGATATCGAAAGGTGGAGGCATTTCCACATTCAGAAGTTCTGTGGTGGCGACTAAAAAAGCAACGGGTTCTACGGCAAGTGTTTCTTGTGCGTCTTTGATGTTGGATGACAAAAGCCGCTCTGACACTATCCCCACCATGGATATTCGTTGCAAAAATGTGGATATCGGCCACGAAGCAACCATTGGGCGCATAAGCGATGACAAGGTGTTTTATCTGATGAGCCGCGGCATTTCAGAAGATGTTGCGCGCGGCATGATAGTTAACGGCTTTGCAGACCCTGTGTCGCGCGAGCTGCCTTTGGAATATGCCGTGGAGATGAACAACCTGATCAAACTGGAAATGGAAGGGGCTATAGGATAATGAGTGAATGCATTGAAAAAGCCGTTGATTTTCAGAAAAACGCTTGCAATTTTTATGTAAATGAAATGCCTGCGCCCACATGGCACAAGCTAAAAGTTAATAGAGCTTGCTTTAGTTTTGATGTGGGCGATTTGGATTGCCAAGCCAGCAATCCAAACCAAAATTCATGCATAGACATTAAACTTGACGGTGTAAGTGTCGGAGAATGTGGAGCATTTGATGAAGCGCTAAAAAATTGCAAAACTTACTCGAAACCTGAGACTCAAAACGTGCGTGCAGTCGAAGTGAGTGCAAAAGGCAATGTTGACCCCGAAGATCTTAATTATCCAGCACTTTCCACATATCAAAAGCGTGCAGTGCTCTTAGAGATCGATGGCACACCCGCTAAATATTTTGCAACGGGCATGGGGGCGAGTGCAGAAAAGTTTATGGCAGACAACTCTTTAGAACACCACACACTTATAGCGAAATCTGGTGCAAAATCAAGTGCTAACGTATACATTGGTGCGGCGCAAGGCACCGCAAATTTTGTTTGCATAGATTTAATCGCACGCAAAAATTCTGATTGTTCAATCACGATTATCTATGAAGATGCAAAAGCGAATAGTGATTTGTGTGCAAATAGCATCATGTGCGAAAAAGAGGAACAAAGAGATGCAAATGCTATAGTTGGTTGCTGTCTGCGTGTGTTTGCAAGTGCAAATTCACGTGTAGATGTGAATGTGGTGCAAGCACTCACACAAGATGCAATTGTGTTAGACAATTCAGGGTATTCACTGTGCGCAGGGGCGCAAATAAACGTTGAACAGCGCGTTTTAGGCGGTGTGCAAACGTATGTTGGATTGACTGCAGACTTACATGGCAACAACAGCACCATAAACATAAACACAAAATATGTTGGAAGTGGTAAGCAAAACCACGATTTCAACTATTCCATAAAGCAACGCGGGCGCAACACCTCAAGCAATTTAGATGCGAACGGCATTTTAGCTGGCTTGTCTAAAAAAACATTGCGAGGAACTATCGACTTTGTGCATGGATGCAAAGGGTCAGTTGGAAGTGAGAGTGAAAGCGTGCTTCTTGCAAGCAAACACGCCCAAGCAAACACAAATTTAGCGGATGGGATAGAGAAAAGCGCAGGAAATTCAACTCTGAACACGAATGCAGACGCTGGAGCAAACGTTGCAACATCAGATAAAAACGCAGAACAAACAACGTGTAAAAGCGTGCCTGTAATTTTATGTGATGAAGAAGATGTTTCAGGTAATCACGGTGCCACAATAGGTCACCTAAAACCAGAAACGCGTTTTTATTTACATGCACGCGGATTAAACGATGCAAAAATCGAACAGCTGTTTTTATCTTCGTTTATTGAAGACGCAAAGATAGCATTTTCAGACGATTGCCGCGCTAGCACACAAATAGAAGCCCTTGCAAGCAAATTGAATATTGCATAAAAGCTGCGCTGGGTTATACGCCTTGCGCACCTTGCGCACCTTGCGCACCTGCGCTGCGTTATGCGCAGACTTACAAACATGAAACTTACAAACAAAAAACAAGGATTAACATATGACACAAAAACCAAACATCGAGGCTAACCCATATAAAGCCGACTTTCCGCTTTTGAAAAACAACCCGACGCTCGCATTTCTCGATAGTGCCGCAACCTCGCAACGCCCCGCATGTGTGCTAGATGCTCAGCGCACGTTTTATGAGACGATGAATGCGAATGCGCTGCGTGGGTTATATTCGCTGTCTGCCAAGGCAACTCAAGCTATAAATGACGCACGAAAACTATGTGCAGAATTTATCGGTGCAGATGACGCGCGAGAGATAGTCTATTGTCGCAACACCTCGGAGGCGCTCAATTTGGTTGCTCAGACTTACGGGGCACACACGCTTAAAAGTGGCGATGAGGTGTGCATAAGCATCATGGAGCACCACTCCAATTTAATTCCTTGGCAACAGGTATGCAGGGCAAGTGGAGCCAAGCTTGTCTATATGTTTCCAGACAAAGATGGCAACCTCACACAAGATGAAATTGAAAAGAAGATAAATAAAAAAACAAAGATTGTATCCATCACGCACGTCTCAAACGTGCTGGGCGTTGAAACTCCCTTGCTTGATATTGCCACGCGTGCTCACGCGTGCGGCGCTGTGCTTGTGATTGATGGTGCGCAATCTGCTCCGCACATGCGCGTTGATGTCAAAAACATAGACTGCGACTTCTTCGCGTTTTCTGCGCACAAAGCGTTCGGGCCTTTCGGCATAGGCGTTTTGTGGGGGCGCGCAAACTTGCTTGAAAAAATGCCTCCGCACTTAACGGGTGGTGAAATGATAGATTCTGTCACACAAACAGATGCCGTCTGGGCAAAGATCCCAGAAAAATTTGAAGCGGGCACTCAAGATGCCGCAGGAATATATGCCACAGGTGCAGCCATTGAATACATAAACCACATAGGGCTTGAAAATATTGAGGCGCGTGAGGCAGCACTCATGGAATATCTTGTGCAACAAATAAGCACACTTGACTTCGTTGAATTTGTAGGTTCAACAGATGCAAGCGCGCATCATGGAGCACTTAGCTTTAATGTGCAAGGCATTCATCCACACGATGTGGCAAGCATCCTTGACACATGCAATGTGGCTATTCGCGCTGGTCATCACTGTGCTCAACCTTTACTTGACTGGCTGGGGGTTGATTCATGTTGCAGAGCTTCCGTTGCTTTTTACAACGATGCGCACGACATCGACGCACTGATAGAGGGACTCGAGAAAGTTTGGAGTATGTTCAATGGAAAATAACGTGGGAAATATATATACCGCAGCACTTATGCAACACAACGCACACCCAGACTATAAATATGAAATGAGTAACGCCACGCATACGCACGAAGGCGTTAATCCAAGTTGTGGCGATGAGATGAACTTAGAGTTGCGTATCGAAGATGGCATAATAGAAGAGGCTGCTTTCACAGGCAGCGGGTGTGCCGTTTCCATGTCTTCGGCAGACATCATGGCAGATTTGATCACTGGTGAAAGCGTAGAAGAAGCAAAACGTTTACTCTCATTGTTTTTGAAGATGGTGCAAGGCGAAGACATGCAAGACGATGAGCTGGAAGATCTCGATGAGGCTGCGCAACTTCAAGGCATATCACTTATGCCTGCCAGAGTAAAATGCGCTGAACTTGCCTGGCGCACGCTGGAGAGCATCTTGAGTGAATGCTAGTAAGCTATTCAACAGGTATTGTATAATGCGCTTTCTATAAAGCATTTTCTGCAGATAAGTAAATCTAAAGAACGCAAGAAAAACAGCTATTTACGCTATCTTGCAAGCCGAAAAAACACGTAAAGTTTTTGGTTTATGTGTGCAGGCTTTGTGAGTTAGCACAAGTGTCTATATATTTTTGTTAATATGCTGCAGACTATTAAAATCTCAAATCGAGCAACATCTAGACAAATTAACGCATCACGGAGGTAAACAAAAATGAAACGCACTACAAAAACCACCATATGCAGCATGGCACTAAGTGTCGCACTAACGGCTTCTCTTGGCGCAGGCGTAAGCTTTGCAGCCCCATCAGACGACAAAAAAGCTGAAGCAGAGGCAGCACTTACACAATTAAACGACATGCAAAAAACGCTTGAAGAAGCCGAAAACACATATTACATAGCACAACAAGATCACGAAACGGCAACAGAAAAAGTGGAAGAGGCACAAAGCAGAATAGAGAGTGCCTCACAAAAAATCACAGATCTTCAAGCTCGTTTGGGTGCGCGCGCAAAAGCCATGTATCGATCGGGCACAAGCACATATCTAGACGTGTTGTTGGGTTCATCTTCTTTTGAAGAATTTGCAAACAACCTAGATATGCTTGACATGATGAATAAAAACGATGCTTCTATGACGCAAGAAACAAAAGAGTTGCGCATAGAAGTTGAAGCTCAAAAAGCAATTCTTGAACAGCAAGAAGCAGAGGCCGCACGCGCAGAAACTGAGGCAAACAACATTCGTCAGAACGCTGAAGCTACTGTAAACAACATGGCAGCAGTCTATGATAGTTTGAGCGCAGAAGCAGCCGAGCTATTAGAACAAGAACGCGCTGCTCAGGCTGCGGCAGAGGCAGCCGCTGCACAAAGCGTTGTGGAACAATCGGCTGCAAATGCTGCCAATAGCGCATCTGATAGCTATAGCGATGAAGGCTCATATGATTCAGGCGATTCGGGATATAGTAACAATCAATCATACGATGCGGTTACTGGCAATGCCATCGTTGACAGAGCATATAGTTGGGTCGGACGTGCCGAATATGTGTGGGGTGCATGTTCGCCTGGAGCGTTTGACTGTTCTGGATTTGTTAGTTATTGCTTGACTGGAAATTACTCGCGCTTGGGCACCACATACACATTCTTGGGCTGGGGTGCTGTGAGTGATCCACAACCTGGAGATGTTGCAGTAAACAGCGGTCATTGTGGCATCTATATCGGAAACGGTCAGATGATTCATTGCGCCACATATGGCGTGGGCGTGATTGTGGGGCCTGTGCAAAGTGGCATGGTGATTGTGCGCTATTAATTGTTACTGGCGCATCACTTTTTTCTGCGTCACCCAAACACAAAACCCCAAGGCGATAAATACATGAAATGCAGGAGTGCACAAAAACCATACACTCCTGCTAAAAACCAAAAAATGCCATCTAGTAAAAGTTGCGGCATTTTCCTAAGAAGTCTATCCATCGCAGGGTAAACAATCCAAACTATCAAAGTTGCAGCTGTGGTGTAAACAATAGTGTTTTGCAAGCACACCTGTCCCATGAAATTAAAAGGCATGTTTCTATAATCCCAAAGGTGATAATCAGCATTTGTGGTAATGCCGAGCGTGAAGTCGATGCTTGCGCACACAATCATATTTACAAAGAAACTCATTATCACAGCAAACAGATATCTTCCACCCGTCCACTTTAACAAAGCGCGACTTATAGGGTGTAAAAGCAGCACAATTAACGCCACCGCAATGCCTTCAGCAGAAAAAGGATAGAGCCATTGGTTCCACAGCATGTCATTGCTTGGGTCATAGTCGCCCATCACTAAACCTGCGCGGATGAGCAAACAAAACGCGATTTCAGCCCAGTGCCCTAAAAAAGAAAATACTATGAAATAAATGGCGATGTCTCGCCAGAAAGTCCACGAGCGAATGCGCTTTTGCACAGGAACATCCCAAGTTTGACCACTGAGCCCATCGTCGTATGCATATATGAAAACCAAAACTTCTTTGGCGCCTTTAGACGTGAGCAAATATATAAGAACACAAATAGTTGCTATGAACTCCACTAGGAAAAAAACGTTTAAGGCAAACGAACAAAACCTAGGCTGTAAATTGCTGAATACGCTTAAGTATGCACTCACGTTTGAAAACGTGCCCAAATATAAATCTAGAATTATCAGTGCATTGCTAATTAGCGCAGATGCGACCCCCACATAACGCGCTTTGCTTGAACGAATTTGAACGATCCACACAGACAACGTGGAAGAACCTGCAACAAAGAGCAAACACACCAAACTTAAGTCGTAGTCAAAATTTGCAGGCGCCACAAGTGCTCCTGTTGTGAGTGCCAACAAAAGCAAACAGACAAAATAAAATTGCACAGCACGCAAGCCAGCGCCAAGGCAAACACCATAAAATTCTTTCTTTTTCATAACTAACCGCTAAAGTCTAAAGCTAATAACTTACTACCACGCATATTCAAGCGACAAATCGTCGTTGTCTTCATCTTGCGCGTTGTAATCATCCAAATAGACACCTGATTCATCTAGGGGTATTTTTGGAGGGTCTATAAGATAGAGAGTTTGAGGAATCATATATGCTGCAAGCGTAAAGACCAACACCAAATTCATGACGTTTTTCGGGATGTGCGCGCACAAACGCTCGAGCGCAGGGTAAACCCACCACGCTATAAGCGACGCCGCTATGCCAAACCCAAGAGCGTTTTGCAAACACACTTGACCCATGAAATTAAAAGGCATATTTGTGTAATTCCAGAGTTGCAAGTTTGAATTCACAGCCAACCCCATGAAAAATTCGATGCAGACACACACCAACATGTTTGCGAAAAAACTAATTGCATATGCACTCGCGCGCCTTTTGCACCTCTTCAAAAGCCAGCACCAGAAAGGATAGAGCAAAAGAGCAATCAACACTACAGCAAAACCGTGCATCGGGTATGGATAAAACCAATCACGCCACATCATGGTGTTTGAATAATCCACTTCACCTTGAATAAGACCTATCTCCATGAGCTTCGAACAACCTGCTTCAAACCAATGTCCGAGCAGGGAAAAAACGCAGAAATATATGATTAAGTTGCGATAGAAAGGCCACTTTTTTCTGTCTATCACAGTTTGACGCGTTCTTTTTGCAACCTCGTTGCCCTCCAGCGTAAATGGCAAATTTAGATATGCGCGAGTTTTGTTTGACAGCGCAAAATATAGCAGCAATATTATGTTGGGAATCGAATCGATTGTGGCGTTGTCGATGCTGGCTGTGCTATTGAGCGCAAAGTGAACACCCCATATAACCAACATGTTGAAAATGCTTAAAGCTATGGTGCATATGCGTGCCGCCTTGAAACGGCAACGCACCATCCAAAATATTACAACCTCGAGAACTACGTTTAGAAAATCAAGCAAGCGCGAAGGGGTGTATGTGATGTTGTCGCGAGACACTAACACAAGAGATACGGCTGTAAGCAGGAAGTTAAAGACAAACAGCACCATGAGAAATTTCATGAACCCTGGCATCTTTGGCTTTTTGTTGTTCTTTGATTTGCGCACGGTCGCACTCGGATTCGGGCTCTCTTGCGCACTCGGGCGCACCTGCATGCTCGAGTTTTCTTGTGAGCTCAAATTTTCTTGTGCGCTTGGGCCCTCTTGTGAGCTTTCCTGCAGGCTCTCTTGTGGGCTCTCCTGTGAGCCCTCTTGCAAGCTGTCTTTAGGCACTTTCTCCGTTTTTTCTTTAGCCATATGTTTTCCTTTTTGTTGTTTTTAAGCTCATTTGCGCGAACTCATATCTTATCGAGAAATTGCGCAACAATAATACGTTAAAACTTTATCGAAAAATCGCGCAAACATTAATGTGCACCAACTTTAATGCGAAATCGCACAACTATAACCACATAACTATAATACAGGTATAATTTGCACTTAATTTTAGCTTAAACTAAAATGACGGGTGAAAAATCGATTGAGTAATCAGGTCAACACAGCGAGACGTAAAAAATTATGGATAAATACAAACTTTTGAGCATCGCAGTTCCCGCGTATAATTCTGCCAATTTTATGCACACATGCCTCGACAGTCTTGTGGGTGCTGGCGATCGCGTGGAAGTGTTGGTGATAAACGACGGCTCGAAAGACAATACGCTTGAAGTTGCCAGAAGTTATGCCGATAAATATCCCGACATCGTTGTGGCTATAGATCAGGAAAACAGAGGCTGGGGCGGTGCCATCAACCATGCAATCAAAATTGCTTGTGGTGAATATTTCTATATTGTTGATTCTGATGATTGGGTGGATGCAAAAGAGCTAAACCGCGTGCTAGATCGCATGGAAACGCTAAAGTGCCGCGGTGCCAGAGTTGATATGCACGTGGTAAATTACATCTACAATCATGTGTGCGACAACACACACCACACGATTCATTGCAAAAAGCTAATTCCGCGCGAACAAATTGTGGAATGGGACGACTTAAACCTTGCAAAAATAGATCAATATCTAATGATCCACAACATGATCTATCGCACAGAGATAATTCGGGAAAGCGATCTTGTGTTGCCTGAACACGCCTCTTATATGGATAGTTTATTTATGTTACGCCCTCTTCGCTACGTAAGCACACTTTACTATCACAACTCAGATCTTTACTGGTATACCATAGGGCGTGAGGGGCAATCGATAGAAGTGGAAGTTTTGAAGAAACACATCGACGAACAGCTTTTGGCCACACGCGAAGCCATTCGCACGTTTGATTACGAAGTGTTGCAAAGCATAAGCCCAAAGCTTGCGAGTTGTTCTCTTCGCTATCTTTCGGCTATGCTCACAGTGTCTTCCATCCATTTGTTTCAGATTGGAACACCAGAGGCTATACAGGCACACAAAGATTTATGGAAATATCTAAAAGACGTAGACGAAAAACTATATTGGCGCCTTGGTGCCTCTTGGGCAGGCCTCACAAACCGAAAAACACCTATAGGGCGAAGTGTGGCACAACTAGGCTATAACTTGGGCGCAAAGATATTTAAGTTTGCCTAAAAAAGTTCATGGTTGCGCGAATTTAATCTTGAAGAATTACTTGAACAAAACAGGGCAAGCTTACACAAAATAGGCAGGATTATTTTGAAGAAAGCAAATAAAACCAACAACAACGAAAATGCTAGCGTAAGTAACTCAGGTGTTCAAACGCTAAAAGACGCAAGCGAAAAATTGCACGATTTCACAGAAAACATCGAAGAAGACTTATGCGAACCAAATTTGCTCGACAACATCGAGCCAGAAACAAAAATGGAACGCCCGCACATGAAAGGGCGCTTGGTGAACATCGTGTTGTGCATCTTTGCGTTTGGGATGCTCATAGGATATTTGGTGTTTGCAGGTGAAGGCGAAGAAATGGCTTACGCACTCCAAAACATGGAGTGGGAATGGCTTGGGTTAAGTGTTGCTATGGTGGTGGGTTATTGGTTGCTCGAGAGTTGTTGCATGCAATTTTTCTCTAACGATATGTGGCCAAATTTCAAATTCATAAACACTTTGAAATGCACAGTGATAGGGCAATATTTCAACTGCGTAACCCCCCTATCGAGCGGCGGGCAACCCTTTCAAGCATATTATTACGACAGATTTGGCATGCCGCTATCAAAGAGCATGCCTATGTTGGTATGCAGATTTGTAACATATCAGCTGGCCACCACCACGTTTTGTGCCATTGTGCTTATCTTGCGCCTGCCGCTTTTCACCGAAAAATATCCTGAACTCATGGTGTTGGTCTGCATCGGATTTATAGGAGGGCTGGGGCTTTTGGCTATGCTTTTAGCTATAGCTTTTTGGAGAAGCGGCATCATCCGTGCAGTGAAAGCCATCTTTCATCTGTTGGCGAAAATCCACATCATAAAAGACCCCGAAAAGAGAATCAGCGACATCACGGAAACCATAGACGATGCTTACCGTGAGATGAAATTTTTGTTTCACAAGCCAAAACTATTTGCAAAAAGCATAGCGGTCACGTTTGTGCAACTGTTTGAATATTTCGCCATTTCATATGTAATCGCGCGCGGGCTTGGCATCGCCGATGCCGATTTGCTCACTGTGGTGGCTTGCCAATCTTTTGTGTATATGATTTCATCTTTTGTGCCAACGCCTGGTGCTATGGGTGCAGCCGAGGGCAGTTATGCCGCGTTTTTGGGGATGATTTACCCCACAGAATCATAT
>CAVEFW010000067.1:0-2195 GCA_963615035.1 Phocaeicola dorei | reverse complement strand
GTATGCTTCGGGCTGATAATAGTCGTAATAACTCACAAAATACACCACGGCATTGTTGGGGAAAAACTCTTTAAGCTCTGCTGCCAACTGCGCCGCCAAAGTTTTGTTTGGCGCCATGATGAGTGTTGGTTTTTGCACGCTCTCTATCACTTTTGCCATGGTGAACGTTTTGCCACTGCCAGTAACGCCCAGCAAATTTTGATAGCGCAAGCCCTCTGACACCCCCAGGCTCAAATCTTTAATGGCCTTTGGTTGGTCGCCCGCTGGTTCATATGGGCTCACCACACAAAAAGGCGCGTTTGACAATCGCACTTCAGGCAATTTGCCCTCCATCTTGCAACCCTCTATATTAGATAAATGCGTCATATATAACACCTCGTTATAAAATTTGCTTTATGCTGCTTGACCAAATTTATCGAGTGAGCATGAGCGAAAAGCATACAATAATCTTGTTAATTTAAGTTATAAACCACTAATCGCAACCAGTCTTTAAATTACAAACTGGCAACCGCAACCAACCTTTAAGTTATAAACCGCCAAGAGCAACCAACCTTTATTGAGTCATAAACCACCAAGCGAAACCAGCCTTTGTTGAACTACAAATCGCCAAGCGAAACCAAACAAAACTTATTTAGCAAAATAATTTTTCAAAAATCGTAAACTGCAAGCAAAATAACATAAAAAACTTGTATCATTGAGCGCATAAATTTGTAAGTAAAGTGAGCACCTGCAACACGACAATATCGCACCAATAACACGAAAGTTCAATGGTCACACACCCGCCAGAGTGCATAACAACAGCAGAACAAACAACGCACGCAAACAACAAAAACGACAGCGCAAAACAAAGTAAACCCACATAAAGAAAGGAACATCATGTCTATCCACAAAATATTCATCATCGGCGGCATGGGGGCTGGCAAATCCACAGCCACACACGCTCTAAACAAGCGCGGGTTGAAGACGATAGACCTCGACAAAATTGGGCACGATGTTTTGCACTGGGACACCGTTAAATCTGACATGGTGGCAGAATTCGGCGAAGACATCTTGGGCGATGACGGCGAAATCGTGCGACGCAAACTTGCAAAAAAATGCTTTGTCACCGAAGATGCCACACACAAACTCAACAGCATCAGCATGCCTCGCATCGAACAAGCATATATGGATGCCCTCGACACCTTGGAAGAAAAAGGTCACAAAGCCTGCATCGTGGAGTGTTCTGTTTTTAAGAGCCGCAATGGTTCGCTTGCCTACACCGCAGATGTTGTGGTGGCCGTCATTGCCGAAATCCAAACACGAATCAATCGCGCTGTTGCCGCAGGATGGCAAGAGTCCGACGTGCGTGCTCGCATTGCTCGCCAAATAACCGACGCCGACCGCATCGAAGTTGCAGACGTAGTGTTCACCAACGACGGCACCAAAGAAGAACTGGTTCACCAAGCCTTAAAATGGTGGGACGAATACCGCGATGCTCACAACCTTATGGCGAAATTCTAAATTTACACTCTTGTTGTGCCCCTGCTGCAACTTTGGCACGCCACGAGCAATGGTGGCGACAAACCCAACAACCAACTCGACAATACTGATGACAAGCCCAACAAACAAGCCAGCATGACTCCAACGTGCTGCAAAGCATCTTCACAGTGAGCCAACCATAAGAGAACTTTGATGTTCTGCTTTACGTCTGCCTGCGTCTGTCTGTGCCTGTTCGCGCCCACATATGCTAAGACACTTTCAAATATTCCTCCAGTCTTGAAACCTCTGAAATAAATATCTTGTTTGCGCGTTTATTCATAACTTCAACCCAGCCAAAAGACACCGCAACTTGTTCTAGCACACTCAGCCTGCCTGCAACGTTTGCCTTAAAAATATTTCCTATTAAATTTTCTCTAACTTTAATGCCACTATACGCCTCACCCCCTTCTTTATCTGACGTTTTCCCATTAGATTTCAAATATGCATTTTTTTGTGCCTCTTGTGGCGTGGCACCGCACATAAGCATTGCTGCGCACACATCAGCCATAAATCTATGCACGTCTGTTTTACCAACATGGGCACCGCTCCACACAAAATAAGAAAGCACTTGCTGCCATGTTTTGCCGCATACGGCACTTGTTAAAGCACCACCACCCTCAGCACTAAGGTATTCCGCCTGTAAACACCTGACATACACGCTATCGCTCAATGCAAAA
>CAVEFW010000066.1:0-8057 GCA_963615035.1 Phocaeicola dorei | reverse complement strand
ACCCCGGACCTTGGGATTAAGAGTCCCCTGCTCTACCAACTAAGCTAACGGTCCTTGTAGTTCTTTATCGCAACTGCGACAAATTGCAAATAAGCGTTGGTTAGTTTAACGCTTGCATATTTGCTTTGCAACAAAAAAATGGGGTGGGTGATGGGACTTGAACCCACGATCTCTAGAGCCACAATCTAGCGCCTTAGCCAACTAGGCCACACCCACCATCTATGAGCGAAAAATGCTTTTCTGCTCACGCGCACAAATTGCCTTTCAACAAATTTACGCGCGATGGCGCATTATAACCACTCTGCACGGCGTTTGCAAGATGTTATTTTTCTGGCGCGTGGCACTCGCCTGCGCACCCGCACTCATCTGCGCAGCCACGCTTGTCTGGGCTTTTGCATTCACCTGCGCAGCCGCACTCACTCATCTATGCTCTCGCGCTCATCTGCGCTTTTACATTCATCTGCGCATCCACACTCACAATCCTGTGCAAGACTAGATCTGCGACCTTTGATTGCTAAGATGCCTGCTAGACCTAAACCAAAAGCCACACCTGCGCCAACACCTGCAATCTTTGGATGTCGAAGTGCCGAAGATGCAACACTTAAACTTGTTTTTACAACAGCAACACCACAATCTTTTGCAGCATTTGCAAACGAATTGATTGCACCCACAACAGACGTTGCAACATTTGATGCATTTGTGGCCAGCCCGTTGCATTTACTGATAACTATTTCCACTCTTTCAGGATTTAGAGACTCAAAATTTGGTGGTTGAATGTTTATTTTATTTTGACTCATGATTTGCTCCTTTTGATATTTTGGCAACAAAAACAATTAGCGTGCGTTATTCTAACGCAACACGCAAGCAATTTTTTAGCAAACAAATTGAATAAAAGTGAACAAATTTAATAAATAGGTGATTAGTTTGAGAAAAAAATACATCTTTTTTGACTATGATGGCACACTTGCCTTGCCACACACATACACTTTGCCAGATAGCACAAAGTGCGCACTCACAACACTCAAAAAAAACGGACATTTTTTATCTCTTGCCACTGGCAGACTGCAAGCAGATGCTATCAATTTCCTGAAAGATTTGCCTTTTAACAACGCCATAGCAGATGGCGGAAATTCCATTACACTTGATGGCGATATCGCATATATCGAGCCGCTTGATTACGAAACAACACTAAATTGCTTGTGCGCGCTTGACGAAGCTGGATATAAGTGGGCTGTTATACCTGAAAATAAACTTGTGCGCTATACTCCTTTCCCAAACTTCGATGAGGGCATTCCTTACTACGTCAAAACTGTATGCAAACAAGGCATTACTCCTAAATCTTTCAACGCATTTTTCAAAGTTTATGTGAAGGTGAAAAAAGGTGCTGCTCAAGATGTGCTCACAAAAAGCGAGATGATGAAAAACATTCCGTGGTGTTCTTCCACGCTAGATCAGATATTCATAGAACCCACGCAAAAAGAAGCTGGGATAAGAAAGCTGATGGAGATGTTGGGCGCTCCAATTGAAGATGTGGTGGTGTTTGGCGATGGAAATAACGATGTCAGCATGTTTTCAAACGCATGGACTAATATTGCTATGGGAAACGCAATTGAAAAGTTAAAGCAACGCGCCACATATATTACAAGCGACATAGAAGATGATGGCATATATAATGCTTGCAAACATTTTGGATGGATATAAAAACTGGTGAGTAAAAATGAATAAAAATGAATAAAAAGGAGCAGATATGTTCAACGAAAAATTAGACGATGTTGTTTTGCGCATTGAAAAGGCATACGACAACGACGTAATAGACTTCAACAATACAGATAGGCACTTTCCGAACAAACGAGTGGTGTTTGAGATAATAAAAGAGCTGCGCCGTGTGATGTTTCCGCGGTTCTTTGGTCCAGAAAGCCCTTGTGGGGCGGGGCCTAAATATTTTATCGGCAACACGCTTAGCCAAGTGGAAGAAATGTTGCACACGCAAGTGCGCGAGGCCTTGCTTTTTGGGTGCAAGGGCACGCGTTCACTTTCAGATGTCGATGCGCAAACAAGCAACATTTGCTCAGATTTTTTCTATAAACTGCCAGATATCCAAGGCATGTTGTTAAAAGACGTAGACGCCGCATTTGACGGAGACCCAGCGGCTGGAAGCAAAGAAGAAATCATCTATTGCTATCCTGGGTTTTTTGCTGTGTTTGTCTATCGTTTGGCGCATGAATTGGCGATAAAAGACGTGCCGCTAATTCCGCGCATCATGAGCGAATACGCGCACGAAAAAACTGGTGTCGACATTGGCGCACGTGCAGAAATTGGTGAGTATTTCTTCATAGACCACGCAGCAGGAGTGGTGATTGGAGAGACCACAAAAATAGGCAACAACGTAAAGATTTATCAAGGCGTTACACTTGGCGCACTATCAACGCGTGGCGGGCAAAAGCTAGCTGGAGTAAAACGTCACCCCACAATCGAAGACAATGTAACGATTTATTCAAACGCAAGCGTGCTAGGCGGCGAAACCGTGATAGGAAAAGGCAGCGTTATATCTGGAAGCGCATTTGTGATTGAAAGCGTGCCTGAAAACAGTCGTGTGAGTGTAAAGAACCAAGAGGTGTGTGTGCGAGCGCCAAAGAAAAACAAGCAAAGCGGTGGATATAACTGGGAAGTGTAGTGTTGCTTGCAAAGAAAATAATCTCTGGCAGAGATGTCGGGGAAGCATGCTGGGGCAGCACAACAGACCAACATGTTGGGCTAAAATATCGGGGCAGCATGTCGGACAAGCATGTAGAGCCAACAAATCAAGCCCGCATGCAGAAAACACACAGAAAACAGCACGCGGGTCTTACGTTTGATCTAACAGTTTACATTCTCTAGCAAGAAGTGCGTGTTCAGGCATTTTAAGTGCAGGGTCGCTTTCAATTATCTCTAGTGCATCTGTATAAGCTGCCTCGATTATCGCCGAGTCGCGAATGATATTCACCATCTTAAGCGAACTTGCACCATGTTGCTTGTTTCCTAAAATATCGCCTTCGCGCCTGAGCTTCAAATCGAAAGATGCAAGCTCAAAGCCATCTTCAGTTTTCTCCATCATGCTCAAACGCTCTTGTGCATCTTTCTTTGTGTTCCTAGAGATTAAAAAAACTTGCGCATCTAATTCCCCCCTGCCAACGCGACCGCGCAGCTGATGCAGCTGAGACAAACCAAACCTATCAGCATCTTCCACAATCAAAACTGTGGCATTTGGCACGTCTACTCCAACCTCTATGACTGTGGTGGAAACCAACACGTCTATCTCACCTTCACGAAAACGCTGCATCACGCTCTCTTTTTCTTCCGTTCGCATCTTCCCATGCAAAAGTTCAACGTCATAATCAACAAAAACTTTGTTTTTCAAAAATCTTGCGTGTTTCGTGGCGGCAGTGATGTTTGAATCATTTGAAGCTGCATCATAGTCACTGTCTGACTGAATGGCTATGGCTCCATAAACGTATTCACATTCTTGAAATTGGCGTGCTGTGTCGCTGCTCAGTGTCGTGCCAATCTCAGATGCAATCTGATTGCCGCCCTTTTCACTCGGCACCACACCACCTTTTGTTGCATTTTTTTTAACTATGGAATTTTTTTCTTGCACGCCTCCGATGAGCGGACAAACTATATATACTTGCTCTCCCCGCTTGCAAGCTTCAAGTGCCGCATCGTATGCCACACCCCTCGATTGATATAAAAGCGTTTTCGTTGTGCGCTTTGTGGGGTAAGGCTTTTGCTTTAGATAACTCAGCGTCATATTCCCAAGCACAGCCAAAGCCAAAGTGCGAGGAATGGGTGTTGCACTCAGAGATATAACGTCTGGGCACACGCCTTTAGCTATCAGCTTTTCGCGTTGGTTAACACCGAAACGCTGCTGCTCGTCTATTATTGCAAGCGAACACAAAGGAACAACAACATCGTCTTCCAAAAGAGCATGTGTGCCTATCAACACGTCTAACACACCACTGCTTGCAGCCTTAATTATTCGCGCACGGTCGCCAGGATCGGTTGACCCTGTAAGTAACTCCCAGCTAACATTTGCCTTGTCTAGAAGCCCCCCTAAATTTTTTGCATGCTGTTTTGCCAAAACTTCTGTTGGCGCCATTAGAATTGCCTGTGTCTGAGTGTCTGCAGCCACACAAAGAGCAACACCTGCAACAACGGTTTTGCCAGTGCCAACGTCTCCTAAAATAAGATGATTGGCGGCTTTGTTTGCGCTCAGCTTTTCGCACACATCATCTATTGCTTTTATTTGATCGTCTGTTAGCGAAAACGGAAGTTGACCCATAAAAGAAAGCTTGTGTTTGCCATCGTTTTTGTGGGCTGTTGGCGTTTTGCCTGAAAGCTTGGCTTGCTCATCGCTCATTAGTTTTAATTGAAGCAACAAAACTTCCTCATAGGCAATGCGATTTTTTGCACATTTGCACTCGACCATGGAATAGGGAAAGTGAACACATCGCCAAGCACACGCCCGCGACATCAACTGATGTTTCAGACGCAAACACAAAGGCAAGGGGTCTGGTGTGTTTTGCACAAAAACAAGCGCATTTGAAATTATACGCCGCATCATTTTGGGTGATATTTTTTCGCATGCGCTATGAACAGGCAAAATGCGTCCCAGCGAGCCAAAATTTGAGCCATCTGTGTTCTTTTGCGCCCGCGTTGCTTTTTGCACATGCGTTGTTTTTTGTGCGTGCGTTGTTTTTTGTGCGTGCGATGTTTTTTGCGCATGCGATGTGCTCTCTATCACCTCAAACATCGGGTTAGTCATGCGCTTAAAGCCATAACCAAACTCCAGCTTTCCAGCCACTGCCAAAAAATCTCCCCTCTTCAGCTGTTTTGCCAACCAAGGGCTGTGAAACATGGTTACCATGAGCGTGCCTGTTTCATCAACTAAAGTGATGAGCGTCAAGCTAAGTTTTGGCTTGGGGCGTTTGAGCTCCACTTTATAGATTTCACCACAGATAGTATATGTCTCACCAATTTTCGCCTTTGAAATACAAGACGTTTTTGTGAAATCCATATATCGAAAAGGATATGAACAGAGCAAATCGCGCAGAGTATATATGCCCATTTTACCAAGCGCAAGCTTTCGCGCGGGGCTTACCTGAGAGACAATAGACGTGCTTTTTTCTAGATTTAAGTAAGCGGAGGTTCTATCGTTGTATACGTCGTTTTCTTGGGGGTGTATCTGCCCATCGTTTGCGCTCATCTTCAAAACAGTGAATAGATATGTGGTTATTCGACAGAAAAGATGACAGGATAAAGTGATTGTTCGCCACGTTGCGCATCGACTTCCAAATCGCTATATTTTTTCTCTATAGCACTTTTAAGCTTTGAGAGTTGTTTGTCGCTAAAATCAACACCAGCCAAAAGTGTGCATGCATCCGCATCTGCGGCTTCCATGCTCTCGAGCAACGCCAAAACGACTTTCGTTATGTCTTTGCCTTCAGTTTCAATTTTGCCATCTGCTATGCCTATGACATCGCCTTTCTTTATGGGGTGACCATATGCGTCTTTTGAATCTTTGATGGCAAATGTAACTTCTCCTACGCGCACATCGTCTAAAACACTTGTCATGGCATCGACATTTTGTTGCAAATCTTCATCGGGTCTATATTCAAAAAGAGCTGTGAATGCAGCAGGCACACTCTTTGTTGGCACAACGCCAACGTTTATGCTGGCCAAGTCTGCAGCGGTGTTTGCAGCCATGATGATGTTTGAATTGTTTGGCAAAACAATCACGTTTTTGGCGTGGCACTCATCAATGGCACGCAAAATGTCAGACGTGGAAGGGTTCATCGTCTGCCCGCCAGACACAACAACACCCACACCCATGCTCTTTAAAATTGCAGCGTTGCCCACACCCGATGCCACGGCCACAACAGCCATGTTTGCCTCGGGCTCATCTTTGAGCGAAGGCGATAAGTTCGATGAATTATTTTCACCAATCAACTTTTCAGTTCTAGTTGCACTCTGAAGCTGCATGTTGTGAATAAACACTTCAGATATTTGGCCGCGCTTCAAAAAATACGCCAACACCTTATCAGGCGTGTTCGAGTGAACATGCACTTTAAATTTAGGCGTGGCACCAACACACAACTCACAATCGCCCATGGTGGACAAAAAATCAAGAGCGTCTTTGATGACTAGTTTCTCGCTGTCTACTAAAAATTCATTGCAATAACGATATTTGCTGCCTTCCCAATCGTTAATTTGCTCTATTTCAACCTTTGGTTCAGCAGCTGCAGAAATAACAACATCGCTGCCACTGCTGGCTTTGCCTAAAATTGAAGCGATGAAGTTGTCTATAAGAATGGCAAGACCATATCCGCCAGCATCCACAACGCCATTTTCTTTTAGCACTGGCAAAAAATCTGGAGTTCTTTTAACGCTTGCATATGCCTCTGACACAATGCTTTCAAGTGCATCTGTCATGTTCATTTTCTTTTTATCTGCATGTTTTGCAGCAGCTGCAACATCTTCTAGAACTGTAAGGATGGTGCCGCGCACCGGCTTGCGAACAGCCTTGAACGCAACGTCAACGGCATTTTGAAAAGCTTGGTCTACGTCTGAGACGTAAAAAATCTCTTTTTCACCCAAGCCCTCACAAAGCCCGCGCAAAATTTGCGATGTGATAACTCCAGAATTTCCGCGCGCACCCATGAGTGCTCCAGTGGTTATTGCACGACAACGCTGCGCCTGTGTGGCGTTTGCGTCTAAGGTGGATACGTTGTCTACAACGCTTTTTATCGTAAGCGACATATTTGTGCCAGTGTCTCCATCTGGCACAGGAAACACGTTTAAGCGATTGACTTCGTCTTTTTTTTCGTCGAGCGCACGCGCAGCGTGGGATATAGCATTGATTGCTTGAATGGAGCTAAATTCATTCAACACATTTTTTTTAGACATACACAAATCTCCTAGAGTTGCAAAAAGCAATAGTAATTAAAACGGTTAATTTTCATGCATGGCGGTGAGATGTGCCACGCATGAATTTTCACGCTACTTTGTGTGAACTTTGATTTCTTGAACATGCACCACAACGTCAGACAACTTTACGCAAACATAGTGTTCAAGCGCAAAAGTAACGCTTTCTTTTAAGTTTTTCGACACCGTTTGAACATTTGTTCCATATTCAATAACAACGTATAAATCAACATGCACGCCAGCATCTGTGTTTTCGATGACGATGCCGCGCTGAAGCCTGTTTGCTGGAAGAATAGAAGACAATCCATTTATGGCATCAGGTGACGTCATGCCAACAACGCCGTAACATTCAAGCGCTGCATTGCCAGCAATGTTTGCCAGCACATCGTCTGCAACGTGCAAATTGCCTGGAATTTTATTGTCGTTGTTGTTAGTTGTTTCATTGCTTAAAGTCATGCAAACACCTCCCACAAAATCATGGTTTGTGAATTATATCTCAGAGAAAAGAATTTTTGTCAGTTTGATTGGTGTTGAACTTCTTGCGTTTTTTGCTTTAGGGCGAACTTATTTGTTTACGCAAACATTACATCACCCAAACTTGCAAGAAAAAAGCTCGCACAAAGGCGAGCTTTAAGCAATCTGACTGAAGGATAAGATTATGCACGCACAACTTTTCCAGCTTTCATGCAGCTCGTGCATACATTAGCTTTGCGCACGCGACCGTTGTCGTTAATATTGATCTTTTGAATATTAGGACGAAATGTTTTATTCGACACACGATGAGAGTGACTGATGCTTCTTCCAGCCACTGGTGTTTTTCCGCAAATTTCACATACTTTTGACATAAAAATCAACTCCATAATCTGACATATAGTTTTTTGTTTAAATAATTGTTTCGTGAATTCCTATATTCTGCAAAAATAAAATCTCAAAAAAGAAACAATGCAGACGAATTGTCACAAAGCGCATGAATTTTACCACCGAACGAATAGAGTTTCAACAATTATTTTTGGTTTGCGTTTGCCGGGTTGATTGAAAATTTAAATGGTTGATTGAATTCTTAAACTGGACATTGCAAAAGTAAACTGGACATTTTC
>CAVEFW010000065.1:1748-12769 GCA_963615035.1 Phocaeicola dorei | reverse complement strand
ATCATTCATCCCCGAAAACGAAACAAACGCCCACCAAGCTATGCCTATGACAACAGCAGCCAACAGTTGAATTAAATAGTTGCGACGCTCTCTTTTTAACTGCACCGCCGCAGAAACATATTTTTTGCCAGCACCTTTATTTCTCTTTGTTCCCTTAGCCATCATCTCTCCTTGCAACTCTAAATTTTATTATCTGTTTGCGCACCAGCTTCCGCTATCGCATTGCCAGGCGACTTCACAAATCGAATGCGGAAGTATACATATAGCATAAGCATAAACAAAACAGACATAACCACCAAATAACCAATCACGGCGCCCTCCAGCTGTGCGTAATGAATCAACAAAAGCGGCACAAAAGCCGAGAGCACCAGTGCTATGACATATGCCACCATGATGTCTTTTTGACGTCGCAAAATGGTAACAGTTTGATATAGAAAATCGATGCCAGCAGTAACGCCTCCCGCCACCAGCATGATCAAACTTATGCTTCTGAAAGGTTGAAAATCAAGGCCGTATAAAAACCCGAGAATATCCAACCCAATCCACAGCATAATCAATGCCACCAGTGCCGTGAGCACCACGATGAACGCCACCACAGCCAAAATGATTAGGTCAAACCTCATGCGCTTTTCTGGGTCGTGCCAAACGCGCGCCATGCTGACTAACATGGGCTTATACACAGCTTGTGCCGTCATCAAGATAAACATGGCAGGAAAATAAAGAGCGTTGTAATACAGCTGGTTGTCATATGAAAGTTCGCCTTCCATGACAAATTTAGGCATGTTGTCTGCCAGCGAATAGATGAAAAAGGCTGCAAACAAGGGCCAACTTTGCTTGAACAGCCCAAACACGTTCGCAAAATTCACAGGCTCAGATTTTGGCGTTTCCATGTGTGCCAAGGGCAAGGTGAAGAGCAAAAGGCTAAGCAGAGCTACCGCCGCCATCACGATGCTTGCGGCTTCGAGGTTGGCTGTTATAAACAACACGATGCAGAAAAACACAAACACGCACACAGATCGAACCAACATGCTCACGCCCGCCAGATACATTTTGCCTTTTTGTTGCAAGCGGCCCTCATAAACATCTGCAAAGCCATCCACCACTTTATAGACCACCACCCCCATGGTCATCGTGGTCATAGACGCATCGTAGGCGCGAAAATTGCAATAGATCCACCCTGCAGCCACAGCTGCCACACACGTGATCAGGCGATTTATTCTATAGTCGGCAAAAGAATAAGTTTCTTTTACATCTGATATTTGAAACGTGCGTATTCCAAAGTTTGCAAGAATCATCAAAAGGGTGGCCACCACAAATGACATGCTGAACATGCCCGCCTGTGTGGCACCAGAAATTTGTGTGACCACGATGGTGAGCAGCGGAAACACCACGCCCCAAACGCCTGTGCCCACGGTGTTCCATAAAAAATCGCTCTTTGTTTGGTTGGAAGCATATTGCGCGTCGCGTTCGTGAAAAGATCTGTCGTTCACCACGCCTAAAAGCCTGTTAGCCCAATTTGTTATGACGCGCTCTAGATATGTTGGACGGCGCGGTTTTTTGGGCGCGTTGTTTCTGTTTTTGTTTTTTCTGGGGTTGGTCGCTGTGTGGTTATGGCTTGCGCTGGGGTCGCCTGCCGAGCGTTTAAAATTTGCACCCGAGTCGCCCGCTTTGCGCTGAAAGTTTCCGCCAGCGTCGCCCGCTGCATGATTAAAGTTTGCGTTAGGGTCTCCCGTCACGTGCTGAAAATTTGCACCAGCGTCGCCCGCTTTACGCTCGTGGCGTGCGCCTGCAGATCGATATTGATCGCCCGAAGACGCACGCTTGCGCACCTTTGGTTTCTGTGTGTTGTCTTGAGTGCTTTTGTTATTTTGTTGATTCACGTATAAACACCTATGCCTTTCAATTTTAAGGCATTCTATCAAATTATATTATCGCCGCGCATAGTTTGATTGTCTTTTAATTTATCGCAACACCATTCACATAATTATCGCGAACAATTGCTGGCAAATTTATTTTTGCGCTCAAGCCTGAATAAAACCTAATTTTCAGAAAAACTCTTGTTTTGAAAAGTTGCCCTTTGATAAAATCAAGCCAGACTAATCACGCGTTGCTTTTTTACATCATTAGTTTTTGCATTTTGTTATCAACCCCGCGCTTGCATTTCAAAAAACAACCAACATAAAGGAGCAAATCATGAAAGTTTTAGCACTAAACGGAAGCCCAAGGCTTAATGGCAACACATACACGGCACTGTGTGAAGCTGGAAAAATTTTTGAAGAAGCAGATGTCGAATTTGAGGTAGTGCAAGTGGGCGCAGGCCCCACAAGAGATTGCGTTGCATGTGGTGGCTGCTCAGGTGAAGGCTGCGTATTTCATGATGATGGGGTGAACGACTTCATTGAAAAAGCGAAAACGTCAGACGGGTTTTTGTTTGGAACACCCGTTTACTATGCTCACCCATCGGGACACGTGTTGTCTTTTTTAGACAGGGCGTTTTATTCGGGAGGAAAATATTTCGCTGGCAAGGTGGGGGCTTCGTTTGCCGTGGCAAGACGCGCTGGCACATGCGCATCTTTCGACGTCATGAATAAATATTTCGGCATCACGAAAATGATAATCGCAGGTTCAACTTATTGGAACGTGGGCTTTGGACAAACGCCAGACCAGTTTCCCCAAGACTCAGAAGGAGTGCAGACGGTGCATAATTTGGCGAAAAACATGATATACATCATGAAGTGTTTGGATGCGGGAGCAGCCGCAGGAATAGAAAAGCCAGTTTTTGAGACAGGAAGCCGCACAAACATGGTGAGTTAATTTGTGTTGGCCTGCTGCAAGCTCACGGCAGCACTGGTGGGCTGCGGTGTCAATCCGCCAAAACTTTGCAACTGTGATGACGCGCTGTGTTTTCGCAAACGGTCGATTTTTACAAACTCCCAGCCATCGCGCACTTTGTCATTTCGCGAATTTGCGAGTAAAATGTCTGGCTTGCACGATTTGCAACAACAAACTATATAAACCCCGTTACATAGAGTTGATATCATGACTGAAAAATCATTACAAAACGAAGAAAACAACCATCAAGACAGCGCGTCGAGCACAGACGCTGCAAGTTCCAAAAAAGATAAAGCCACAAAAGAGCAAAAAAAGCCTTACATCGTTTTGGCTTCGGCAAGTCCGCGCCGATTGGAGCTGCTGCAAAAAGCGGGCGTTAAACCAGAGGTGCGCGTGAGCAACACAGATGAAACACTGCCGCCCGAGTTGAAAAATCAACCGCGCGAAGCCGTGTTATATCTGGCACAACATAAGGTGCAATCTGTTGTTACAGAATTGCTCTTGGAAATCGATGAGTCGTTTAGGAAAATTGCCGAGAAAAACTTAGCGGAAGGCGCTGGGCCCATAGTCACACACGAAGACACAAACGAAAGTTACGCCAAGTTGCCATATCTGGTTATCGGCGCAGACACCATGGTGGTGTTGAACGGAGAGACATATGGCAAGCCGCGCAACGCCCAGCACGCAAAAGAAATGCTCTCCAAGCTTTCTGGCAACACACACGTTGTCATGACGGGCGTTTCTATGTGGTATATCCATGAGGCGCAAGAGCCGCACGCGAAACAAGAACCCAACGGCACGAAAACTGCGCGTGGCGCACAAAGCGCACAGGGCACGCAAGGCGCGCAAGGTGCGCAAAACACAGGCGAGAGCCACACCACAGAGCCCGAAGCCTTCACTCCAGAGCTAAATATAGGCGTTGTTTCGTTTGTGGATGAAAGCGAAGTTACGTTTAACAAATTGAGCGAAGAGAAAATCGATGAATATGTGGCAAGCGAGGAATGTTTCGATAAAGCGGGCGCATATGCAGCGCAAGGCAAGGGTAAAGCTTTAATACAACAGATTGATGGAAACATTGACACCGTGATAGGGTTGCCTGTTGAGCGCATGCTGAAAGATTACGCGGGCGTTTTGGGTGTTGATGCAAAATAGGTTGCGTAAGTGAAGTGCGAATCTAGCACAAAAATGCGCATCCTTGTAATTTTGCGCATGTTGCAGACGCAAACAGACGAAACCCGCGGCATTTCCATGCAAGAAATAATCTGCGAACTTAAAGCGTTGGGCATACGTGGTGAGCGAAAAGCAATCTATAACGACTTTAGTGTTTTGCAAAGTTTCGGGCTAGATATTCAAAAGCGACACACCAGACCCCCAGAATATTTTTTGGCGAACAGACAATTTTCGTCGAAGGAACTCGCGCTCATAATAGATGCTGTTCAGAGCTGCAAGTTCATAACGCCCACTCAAGCACGCGAAATATCGAACAGACTGGCATCGCTTGCATGTGTGCAAGATCGCGACAGTTTGCAACGCAACATTCACGTTGATATGCTGTTTTCAGAGCATGCGTGGCATGCACATTCGCAATCAGATGTGAGTGCAGAAACTCTGGCTGGTGCACAGGAAAGCACACCCAAAAACACAAAAGCGCAAACAATCGCAAAAAACGACAAAGAAAATTCAGCTCAAAACACGCATGTGCTGGATAACGTGGCGATAATTCACGATGCCCTCCGCGAAAAAAAGCGCATCACTTTCACATATTGGAAAATGGGGCTTGACGGTCAAGCGCACGCACAACACGACGGCCGCATATACAACGCCACACCCATGCGCGTGAGTTTTTCTGAGGGTTTTTATTACCTGACTGCTTTCACGGAAAACTCCACGGGCGAAAAGTCAACAGAAGCTATCACGGGAACAAAATTTATAGGCGGCGCAGCGAGCGCAAATTATACAAAAACCACAAGCGCAAAAGGCGAACAAAAAACGCCAAAATTGGGTGAAGTGCGTGAATATCGCGTTGACCGCATGCGAAACGTGGAGGTGAGCACTAAGGCTGCGCGGCGATATCACGCACTTCTGAACTATGAATTCAAGCCTCGAAATAGTGAATATTTTGGGCGCTTCGATGGGGAATTAGTCTATGCTGGTTTGTCGTGCGACACAGACGGCGTAAACATAGTGACAGACAGATTTGGGGCGGATGCAAAGTGGACGCCTTGCGCATCCGCTGCCACGCAAACTCCTTGCACATCCAACGTCAAACAAACATCTTGCACACACGATGCAAAACAAACTCCTTGCGCATCAAGCGCCAAAAAGCAACCTTGTGCAAATGACGAGCCACACAAAGACTTGCGTGCTATTGCCCATGTTCATGTGCGCGTGAGCCCGCAATTTTTCGGGTGGGTGGCAGGCATGAACGGAAAGGTGAAGATTGCTTCTCCTAAAAAACTGGCAAACGAATATAGAAAATATCTCGAAGCGCTGCTTAGAGGGTGAATCAAAGCCGAATCTGTGAAAGTTCGCCTTAGATAATTAGTTGAAAGTTTGTCATGCTTTATGGTTGCAAGGCGTTGTCACCCTTCCTACCAGCAGATTGTTGAGAGAGACGTGCTGCTCGGCTGCTTCCATGGAGAGATTTCTGTGCTGTTGAGGAGTCATGCGGAGCAAAATTTTACCGCTGTATTGCTTTCTTCCAAAAGGAACTTTCACCTCTTCGGGGGTTAAATCTTGAAGGACATCATCAAGCAAACTGACGGCTCCTTCCATTGCTTCGGTTGCGGTTTCGCCAAAATTTGACAGTGACGGATATTCCAAAATTGTCGCAATGTAGCCCTCGTCTTCAGGAGAATACCAAACACGATATGTGTAATCGCTTGCACTAAACATCTTTATTCACCTTCTCGATCGCTCTTTTCAACTGTTTAACTTGGTAGGGTTTCACAAATCCCCCAACATTTTGAATGTTAATTCTGGGGTCTACACACCAAGGTGTTTTATAAACATGGTGAGAGCCCACGATTCTCGGTTTTCCAAACAGTTTTTCGCAAACCGTGCAAGCCTCACTAAACCGAACCTGCTTGCCTCTGTTAATCTCGTCTACTATTTTGTCGTAATTCGACATGTCTGCATGATATCATATTTGATACTAGTTTCAAGAGCGCTATGCTGTTTGTGCGAGTTAACTTTTTTGAGAACCGCGCGGTTCTGCGCGTGCGAGCAGATCCAAGAAAATCTTTAAGTTATGGGGGCAGTTCGTTCAAAAATACTCAAGAATACTTACAAGTTTTTTAGCTTAGACCACTTCGATGACACAGTTAAGCCGTATTTTAGAATTTGACTGACGCGATTTTGTGAAATGCTGGTTATACTGCTCAAACTTTTTGTCGTGAGTCAAAAGCATCATGTTGCGCGCACTTGCCTGCGATATTAGCAAATGGTCAAAAGGGTCATTGTGAATCTTGCAATGGATAAGTGACAATCGCTCCCGCTCAAGCACATCATTTGCAGAAATTTCCAAAACCTCAAAACCAGCCTTGCGGCATGCATGAAAAAAATCGCTACACGCACCCATATTTTCTGGATTGATCTCGTGTTTAATGCAAACTTCCCAAAGGGACGCAACACTAACGCATATATCATTGCTATAGTTTTCTATGAGTTTTTGTGCCGCCTTAGGAAGGCGAGAGTCACCAGTTAGAGCCCAAAGCGCTATATGGGTGTCTATAAGAATGTAAGAGTTATTTTGCTTCAATTTGTCCGCCATGTGCAATTATCTCAAACTGTTCAATTTTCCCGAAGTGCCTGATTTTGCCGAACTGCCCAGCCTATTCACCGCCCTGCGCAAACATCGCTGCTATCTGGTCATCCATTCGCGCGTCTTCCTGCTCACTTGGAATAGAAAAATTTTTTAAAACGCCTATTCGCTTCTTTTTCTCTGGAACAAAGAGCTCCAACTTAGGCACACTTTCTTGCTCAGTGTCGCACGTGATGCGCATTTGTATTGGGTCGTCTATTTTCCAACCTAGCATTTCACACTGCTTGGCACTTATAATGACTCCTTGGCTGTTGCCCCACTTTTTCAATTTCTGCATTGTTTGCACAACCGCTCCCTTGAACGTTTATACGTGATGTTTATACATAGTGTATCACTTTTAAAAACAAACGCAAGGAAACGCAACGATTTTATGCTGAAGAAAAAGAGTGTTTGATAGTGGTTGATTTCTAGTTTCAATCAAACAACTCTAGCATTATTTTCAATGCACCAGAAATCATCGCTCCTGGAATTTTTATAATAAGGTTTCAACACCCTCTTCGCGAGCTCACGCTCGCTCGAGGCATATTGCGTTTTATGACGCAATATGCCCTCACGGGTTCGAATCCATGGATGTTCATCTTAAATGATTGGTTAGCATTGCAGATAGTCAAAGAATAATGGCGGAGGATGGGGGATTCGAACCCCCGTTACCGCTATGACGGTAAAACAGTTTTCGAGACTGCCGCTTTCAACCGCTCAGCCAACCCTCCACGCTTCATTTTTCGTTGCAAATTCACCAAACAAATAAAGTCAAACCAAAGGAAAATTGCGAAAACCAAAAATTTATTACCGCAAATTTGCAACTTTGGTATTGTAACCACACAAACGCATATATTTCAAGTAAACTATTTATGTTTTTGAAAGTAAAGTTTTAGCATTCGCGATGAACCAAAAATTAGAAAGAAAGGCAACCTATGCAAACATATAACGACAGAACCGTGGATTCAACACAAGATGTTCCAGAAATCCCAGACATGCTAGAGCGTGTTTTAATTCATGCGATCGAAGAGGCCAAAACGCACATGTTGAATGGGGAAGAATTGGTGCCTTTCACGTGCCTAGTTGTAAAAGACAAGCTATTCATCGAGTCTCACCCTGCAGAAACTGCCGAAGATTGCTTTGCTCTGGCACGCCAAACCGTGGGCGGTGCACGCGGAGCTGTGTGCTATGCGTTTTGCTATGACGGATATATCGATTCCGATTCTGGCATGCTGGATTGCATCATTGCCGAGGGGGGCATGCCAGGTGGCGCGGATGGATTTGCTGCTGGGTGCATCTATAGGCAACAGGCGGATCTATCAGCTTTTGATGAAGAAAACACGGGCGAAACCAGCGCAAATTGCCAAGCAGGCGAAGCAAAAGATGAAAACGGAAGTGGCGCTGCCTCAAGCGAAGCTGCTCCAAACGATGTTACCCCAAGCGAAGCCGCACCTCAACTTCAATTTGAAGATGAAATCATATATGTCGGCATGGCTCCCAACTTTATGGAGAAGCTTAAAAATTCAAACGAATATTCCGAAGAAGACATCGACGCTCGCTATATCACAGGCGAAGGGTTTTCCAGCGCAGATGAAACTAGCGATGCGAATATGGCGTGAGATATAACGCAAGCTGCGAACACGATTAAAATAAACACGTGCGCAAAGAAAACAAACGCTAAAAGCACTTATAAGGCTTGAAACCCACCAGTTTTAACAGTGCTTCATCGCGCGTTTCATCATCTGGAAAGGTTTTGAGATAAACATTGCTATTGCTCGCACTGGCACATTCACTGGCCTTTTCATTGTTCGCGCGTTCAACGTTTTCATCACAAGCTTCGATGTTTTCAAAACTAGCAGCATTTGCGCCTCGCACTTTTAATTCCCTGTCGAAAAATGCAATGTATCCATCGTCTGTGCGCAAGTTCACAATAGCGTGATCGCGGAAAAGAGAGCCTGTCTGGCTTAGCGCGAGCGACAAAAGGTGAAAATCAACATCACAGGCAAGCGATGTGCTAAACAACAACTCTGTTTGCATGCTGTCTTTTTCGCCACACGACAGGTCGCCGTTTTGAGTGCTCCTCTTTCGATCGACGCTCCACCAACTCTCATCTATTCTCTTGCATGAAAACTTGCTCGCATCCGCACGCATTGCAGGCACATAGTGCGCAGGCGCGTTTGAGCTTGAATTTGAGTTTGAGCCCGAAATTGAACTTGAACTTGAACTTGAGCTTGAATTTGCGTCTGCATCGCCACACACCGCAAGCGCACACGAGCTCATTGGGCCTCCAAACCCAACGTCTGCGAAATAGAGTGTTCCATCAAGTTTTACTAGCTCTGCTCTGTGGTTGACGCCAGCGGCAACTTTTTTGCCGCGAACAGATTTGCTAAAACATGCCCGCGCGTCAAACCCCAATGCGCGAAGCAACTTTTCAAATAACATATTTAACTCAAAGCAAAAACCACCGTGTCTATCGACAATTATTTTTTGATATAGATCTCCCAGCGCAAGCGAGGGCTCACACCTAAGAGAAACGATGTCAACGGTGGAAAAGGCAATGTTTTTCTGATGCGCATAGATGATGCGATCTAGCATCTCAAGCGTGGGTTTTACGCGCGAACCACCCGCTGCAACACAATCCGTGAAACTTTGCGCCACATCGTCAAGCTGTAAGCGACGCAGATATTCCACAACCTGATGTGGCTTTAACTCTTCCTCTTCGCCAACTATGATTTTAACTGCACCATCTTCTGCAAGTTCTTCGGCGAAGCTTTCGTTTGACCTGTCATTATTTCGAGCACACATTCATCTCACCCATTCCGTTGCAACTTGTCTTTGCAATTTCTGCGTGCGCACAAAATGCGCATATCACTTAATTTCTGCGTGCGCATCAACCACACAGAACGCGCAAATCACTTATAAACTATCAAGTAAATTCTAAACTAATTTTGCCTGACGCTTTTCATGCCATTTGTGGATGAGCGAGAAAAGCACCTGATATACGCCTGCCGTGATTGCCATAAGCACGATGAGCACGACAGTCATTTCAAAGTTGAGGGGGTAGAGCGAAAATAAATTGTGCAGAAGCGTTGCCCCCAACACGGTGCCTGCCACCACCACCACAAGCAATGCCACGCGCAAGGGCGTGAACGGATAACTCAGGCGCACGATGAGCATGACTCCCGTCCACGAGGTAAGAAGCACTGCCAGCGTGGATACGTTTTCATAGCTCCAGTCGAATATGCAATTGCCGAAGATGTTCACGAGCAACACCATGCACACCACACACAACGCACCAGGAATGGCGTTCACAATCACGTTTTCCAAGAATTTGCCTTTTATGCGATTGTGATTTGGCTCGAGCGCCAGCACAAACGAAGGCAAGCCAATGGTCATGGCGTTTACCAGCGTCATCTGAATGGGCTGATAGGGATATCGCCACGAAAGCAAAAAGCCGAGTGCCACAAAGAGCACTGCCATCGTGATGCTGAAAAGCGTTTTCACGAGAAATAGACTTGCGGACCGCTGTAAGTTGTTTATGCTGCGTCTGCCTTCTGCCACCACCTTTGGCATGCTTGCAAAGTCGTTGTCTACCAGCACTAAATGTGCCACGTTGCGTGCCGCGTCGCTTCCCGCAGCCATCGCCACGCTGCAATTTGCTTGCTTGAGCGCCAGCGTGTCGTTCACGCCGTCGCCCGTCATGGCCACTGTGTGCCCTTGTTTTTGCAACGCCACCACAAATTGCTTTTTTTGCTCAGGCTTCACGCGCCCAAACACGTGATATTTCTTCATGGCACGCTCTATGTCATCTTCTGTTTTAAGCGTGGTGGCATCCACATAATCTCCCGCGCCCTCTACCCCCACCTTTTGCGCTATGCCCGACACCGTGCGCGGGTCATCGCCTGAAATCACATTTACGCTCACGCCCTGTTCATGGAAATATCGAATAGTTTGCGCTGCCGTTTCGCGAATTTTGTCGTGGATGCACACAAAAGCGAGCACCTCTGGTGTGCCCAAAAGTTCGCCATCTTGCGTGAAACCCTGTGTGCGTGCGAGCACAAGCACGCGTGCATCGGCTGCAAGTGCTTCCACGCGCGTTTTGATATCTCCTGTGAGCGCGTCTTTCAACACAAACTGCGCTGCACCCATCACATATGCACCCTCACGAAATTCAGCACCGCTATATTTTTTATCGGAAGAAAAGGGAATGGTGCGCACGGGCGTGAGGATGTGGGGGCGCGCATGCGACTTTGCGCCCGCCTTATCACACAGCTCCTCATTTTGCTTTGCGTCCTCACGCACGCCTGCGTCATCGCTCGACCCTGCATCACACTCAACCTCGCCTGCGCCCTCTCTCGTCCTTTCACCACCCTCAACCTCGCCTGCG
>CAVEFW010000065.1:0-1540 GCA_963615035.1 Phocaeicola dorei | reverse complement strand
TTTCTATGCAAAAAAGCTGTTGCACAAGCACATTGTGCTTTGAAAGGCGCACCACAGCAAGCGCCATCACCGTGCTCGTGAGCAAGATAAGCCCATCTGGAATCATACCGATGAGTGCCGCCACCGTGGAAAGCACACATTCATTTATCTCACCAGCCCCGCCCCCTTTGCTGAAATAAGAACTGCAAAACAAAGCCACGCCCACGAAAGGCAAGGCGATACTCACATATTTCACGATAGCATTCAGCGTGTCCATGATGTCGCTTTGCACTTTTTTGTGTTTCTTCGCTTCCGCAGAAATTTTATTGGCGTAACTTTGCGCACCCACAGCACTCACGCGCATATGCACCACGCCCGCGTTTATGAAAGACCCGCTCATCAGGTTGTTTCCTGCAACTTTCGGAATCAAGTCAGACTCTCCCGTGAGCAAACTTTCATTCGCATCGCACGTGCCACTTATCACCACGCCATCAGCGGGCACTTGATCTCCACGACGCAAAATTATCACATCGTCTTTCACAATTTCGCTGGTAGCAATTTCTATGAACTCGCCATCGCGCAGGGCTTGAACATGACTTTGCGCCACGATGGAGAGCGCGTCAGTAATTTTTTTTGAGCGCATCTCTTGCACGATGCCTATGAGCACGTTGGCCAAGATGATGACCATGAAGAGCATGTTTTTATACGAACCCGTGAGAAAAACAATCACCGCCAAAATGACGTTGACGATGTTGAAGAGCGTAACGATGTTGTCGTAGAGAATTTCTTTTATCGTGCGCGTCTTGACGTTGGCATCTATGTTCACGTTGCCCGAACGCACACGCTCTTGCACCTGCGCAGATGTGAGACCTATTTCTTCCATCTTCACACCTGCGCCCTATTTTGCAGCAATTGTTGCGGCGATTGGAAAATTTATGATCGTTTTCATGCGATTACTTCGATGAATTTGCACATGTGTCTATGTGCGCTATTTCTCCACACGCAAAACGCTTGGTGTGCCATGTTGCACATCGTCAAGTTTCGCAATTTTTTCAAGCGCTTCATTTATAGCACTCTCGCGGGCAGTGTGCGTGATATAGATGATGTTCACCGTCTCGTGCGCATCTGCACACCCACGCTGCATAACGCTATGCAAACTCACGCCCGCATCTGCAAACGCATTCGTCATGGCGGCAAGCACGCCTGGCTTATCGGTCACGTTGAAGCGAATGTAATATCTGCAGTTCAAATCATCCATCGCATCGATTGATAGGTTGTCGGTGCATGTGCAACCAAGAATGGGGCCAATGCCTAGTGTAATGCGGCGCGCAACTTCCAAAACATCTCCCATCACAGCACTCGCCGCAGGGCCAGCACCTGCACCAGGCCCGAAGAACATGGTCTCGCCCACTGCGTCCCCCACCACATAGATAGCGTTATCCACGCCCACTACCGATGAGAGCTGATGTTTCTTCGATAGCATGGTGGGGTGAACGCGCACGTCTATGCCAGTTTCTGTGCGATTGGCAATCGCCAGCAATTTCACGGTGTAGCCCAAGTC
>CAVEFW010000064.1:0-15553 GCA_963615035.1 Phocaeicola dorei | reverse complement strand
ATCTCTCACAAGGATCGGCGACATTGTTTTTGCAGATACATCAGAAGACTATGAGGGGTGCGGAGCAAGTTTTTATATTGGCAAATCGGGCATCTATGGCGGGTATCATTCGATAATCGCTCGTCCTCGAAAGAGTGGGGCTTATACCCGCTATCTTGCATATTATTTTCAATCTGACGCATGGCGCAATCAAATCAGATGCCGCGTGCATGGGGTGAAGGTGTTTAGCATAACGCAGACAATTCTAAAAGGTAATTATCTTCTTTTGCCCCCTCTGCCCGAGCAACACCGCATCGCAGATTATCTGGACGCGAAATGCGAACAGATAGACCGCGCAATTGGTGCCAAGCAATCCATAATAAGCGAGCTTAAGGCTTACAAAAAATCTCTCATCTTTGAAGTCGCAACCGGCAAGTGCGAGGTATAAGCGGGCGCACGTGTGCGCTCACTTGCGGTGCACGTGCTTATATATACACGAGGCACATGCGGGCATACGCGCATTGTAAGAGGCTCAAGGTGCAAACACTCGCAACTATGTCGCGCACAAGCGTGCATGAGGCATTAGCGCGGGGCATTTTCGCACGTCTTCGCCACCAATCCACAAAAAGTGTCAATGAGTTAATCACTTTTTGCTATAATTTGCAATATGAGTTAATCATTTTGACCGCGCGTGCACCAATTCGCCCACAATAAAATTAACCACACAAAACCAATTTACTCGCACTCAAATAAACTCGCCCACACAACACCAATCAGCCCACAAAAACAACCACACAGCAATTAAACCCACATAACAATTCCGACCACACAAAAAAAAGAGAGAGCAAACCATGGATGAACTATACGAATACATGAACAACCAGTTAAACCTCTGCGATTTCCCTTTTAAGCGATATGCCCACGACGCCATCAACTGGGACTGCAGAATGCTGGGGCTTTTAGGCCCTCGGGGCGTGGGCAAAACCACTCTTTTTTTGCAACGGATTAAAGAGAGCACGCACAAAGACAAATCGCTCTATGTTTCTGCGGATCACTCCCATTTTTCGAGGTATACGCTCTATGAAACGGCATCGAATTTCGTGAAATTTGGGGGCGAGGTGCTCTATATCGACGAAATTCACAATTACGAGAACTGGTCGCGCGAGTTGAAGATGATCTATGACGGCTTGCCCGACTTAAAAGTGCGTTTCACGGGCTCTTCTGCGCTCAACATTTTGCAAGGCAAATTCGATTTGAGCAGACGCGCCCCCATTTTCAAGATGCAAGGGCTTTCTTTCAGAGAGTTTTTGTGCTTGAAGTTGGGGTGCGACATAAAAAGTGCGGCGCTCGAGCAAATTGTGGAAAACAAAGTAAAGCTTTCTTGTGTGAAGCACCCGCTTTCTTTGTTCAAAGAATATATGCAGCGGGGTTACTATCCGTTTTATGAAGAGCCCGCATATGAGCGCGCGCTCGAGCAAATCGTGACGAGCACGCTTCAATATGACATTCCGCAGGTGTCGAATTTGACGGTGTCTTCGGGCAGGAAACTAAAGAAGCTGATGGTGGCGATTGCCGATGCCGTGCCCTTTAAGCCAAACATCGCGAAGCTGGCTGGTCAGATTGGTGTTTCTCGCAACACCATTGAGGAATATCTTGGTTATATGCAAGATGCTCAAATGATTTGTGGCTTGAGGGATGCGCAAAATCGCTTCGGAAATTTTGCGAAAGTCGAGAAGCTCTATCTTGATAATACGGCACTCATGAGCGTTTTGAGCGAGAGCAATCCAGATGTGGGGTGTATGCGCGAAACGTTTTTCTTAAATCAGATGCGCGTCAATCACGAGGTGTGGGCACCGGTGCAAGGCGATTTTTTGGTGGACGGGAAAACGTTTGAAGTTGGCGGCAAAAACAAACAGGGAAAGCAAGTGCGTGGTGTAAAGAATTCTTACATTGTGAGGGATGATGTTGAATTTGGGCATGACAACGTGGTGCCCCTTTGGGCTTTCGGGATGAATTACTAGATTTTGTTTTTGTTGCGTTGTTAGTTAGTTGTTGCACAAATTTTGTGTTACAATCAAAACCCAGACGGGGCAGCTGTTAATTTGGCAATTCGGCAATTCGGCTATCGATGCAGTTTTTGATGTAATTTTTGAGTAACTTTTGATTCAGCCTTTGACGCAGCCATGCAAGACGTGAGCCATGTTCAGCCTAGGGGGAGGAAACGCAAATGATAGACGCAACAGTTTCAAGCAGAATGCCTGCAGCGAAAAAAGCGCAGGCTCAAAAGATATTAGAGCGCGCGGGCACCAATTCCTCGCAAGTAATAAATGCACTTTTCGACAGAATTGTTCAAGAGGGAAACGTGCACTTTCTCATGTCTGAGCCAGAAGAAAACGACAAACAGAAACGCGAACACCTTGCGCGTGCTTTTGAGATAGTTGACTCGATTCCGATTTCTAGGAAAAGCGAATTTGACAACATGTCGGAAACTGAAATCAGGATGAGGCGCTTGAAAGACAGGGGGCTTTTGTGAGCACGCCTGAGTGTAAATATAGTTCAAGCAGATTAAGGCTTTTGCTTGATACAAACGTGTGCATAGATTATCTGCATAAGAGGGAGCCATATTTTAAGAATATGCGCTTGCTCATGGCTTTGGGTTGCGCTGGTGAATTTGATTTATGGATAACGTCTAGCCAGATAACAGATTTTATCTATATTATGTCTGAGGGTGGCAAGCCTGCGCTCATGCCAGATGTTTTGCAACAGTTGCGCGGTTTGAGGCAGTTTGTAAACGTTTTTGCGGTGAGTGATGTTGAAGTGGATAAAGCGTTGTTGCTCAATTGGGCAGACCCTGAAGATTGCATTTTGTATCAGTGTGCGCTTTCTATGAAGTGTGATGCGATAATAACTCGCAATGCGCAAGATTTTGAAGAGCAACTTGTGCGCGTGTGCAATTGTGATGAATTTTTCGACTGGACATCTCGCGTGCGATCTGTGGAATATGCGTTTGAGGATTTTTAAGATGACACGCCAAGGTATAAAGCGTGAAAAGTCTGCTGGGTTGAACAACCTTACAAAAGAAGAAATGGTTGAGATGCTTAAACTTTCTATATGCAATTTTGAAAATCCTCTTCCCGCAACCTTTGATTTTCACTCAGAGCTAGAACGAGGACGAGAAAATGACTATGAAACTATTTGATTTTACGCTCGATGGGCAAAGCGGTCACGCGCGCGCGGGCAGTTTCACCACGGCGCACGGCACGATAAAAACGCCTGTGTTTATGCCTGTGGGCACATCTGCCACGGTGAAAGGCATTACACCCGCGCAACTGCACGACTTACGCGCGCAAGTGGTGCTTGCAAACACCTATCACCTATCGCAGCGCCCAGGCGAGGCACTCATTCAAGAGGCGGGTGGCTTGCACAAATTCATGCAATGGTCAGGCCCCATTCTTACAGACTCGGGCGGATTTCAAGTGTTCAGTTTGGCAGACACGCTGAAATTGCACGATGATGGCTTGGCTTTTCGCAGCATTTATGATGGCGCAAAACTTTTCTGGACTCCAGAGGAAAACATGCGCATACAACAGGCACTGGGCGCAGACATTGTGATGCAACTTGACCAGTGCACGCCATATCCTTGCGAGCCAAAAGTTTTGGCGCGCGCGGTGGAACTTTCAAGTGCATGGGCTGCGCGTTGCCTGGCTGCTCACACACGCGAAGACCAAACGCTTTTCGGCATCGTGCAAGGCGGCATGAGCTTAGATTTGCGCTTGCAAAGCGTGCGATCGTTGCAAGAAACAAACGATGCCAGTGTGAGCGCGGGCGGTCAAGCTTTCGGTGGTTTCGGCATCGGCGGCTATTCGGTGGGTGAGCCGCACGAGGTGATGTTTGAAACGCTGGGCCAAGTGGCGCGTGCGCTGCCTGAAAACAAGCCTCGCTATCTAATGGGCGTGGGCAACCCCACCACGTTGGTGCGTGCGGTGGGGCAGGGGGTGGATATGTTTGACTGCGTGTTGCCCACGCGCACGGCTCGCATGGGCACGGCATTCAGCCACACAGGCAGAATGAACATGCGAAACGCAAAGTATACGCGCGATTTTTCGCCGCTTGACGCACATTGCACTTGTTACACGTGCACGAACTTCAGTCGTGCTTACTTGCGCCACCTTGTAAAACAGGGTGAAATGCTGGGTGCAATTTTGCTTTCCATGCATAATATACACTTTTTGATAGATCTCATGCGTCGCGCTCGCGAGGCGGTGCTGGCGGGAGAATATGCGCAATTTGAGAGAGAATGGATGGAAAGCCCTGCGGCAGATGATTACTAGGCGTGCGATGCTTGCTATTCAGAACGAAGTGCTATGCATCTGGTATGTACGACGCACATGCTAAGCACTTGTGCTATTCAGAACGAAGCGCGATGACTGGGTCTTTGCGCGAAGCACTGGCAGCAGGAATAAGCCCCGCAATAAACGTGAGAAACACGCTTATGCAAATCAACACGACGGCTGCTATCGGCGGCAGCTGCGCTAAGTTTGGCACATCGGTGATCATCTGAGCTATGGCAGACGCAGGCGGGCAAAGAAGCGCCACCACTCCCACGCCCAAAACGCCAGCAATCAAACCTTCCAAGATGGTTTCTGCGTTGAACACTTGAGAAATATTTCGGCGGCTGGCCCCTATAGCACGCAAGATGCCAATCTCTTTCGTGCGTTCTAGCACAGAGACATATGTGATTATGCCGATCATGATAGAAGACACCACCAAAGATATGCTCACAAACGCAATGAGCATATAACTTATGGCGTCGATTATCGTGCGCACGCCTTCCATCATGGTGCCCACAATGTCGGTGTAAGACACAGCTTTGTCGTCTTCGCCCGCTGCACGCATATTCGCGCAATAGTCGTCCAACTCGTCTTTCACAGTTTGTTTTGCGTCGAAGTTTCGCGCATAGATGTCTATGGAAGTGGGCGTGTCAAAATCTGCGTAACCCAGTTTTTGCATGTTTGTGTCGTAAGACGATGTGCCGCCCTTTATCATCGCTAAAATGGCTCCTTGCAATTCTTCTTGGTTCATATTCATCTTAAACGCCCCTGCAAGCGCGTTTTCATCAACACTAAACGCGTTCGCCATCTGTTGTTGCATCTGAGAGCTTACGTTTTGCATGGCAGACTGCATGGCTGTTTGCATGCTTTGCGCCATGTTTGCAGCCATAGCACCAAGCGCACTTTCCATATAGCTTGAAATGTAATTTGAAAGCCCCGCTTGCAAGCCGGCAATCATGGTTTCTTGCATCGCAGATTGCATGTTTTCGATGTATTGTGTGTTTATAACGGCACTTGAATATTGCGCAAATATGGCGGCAGCATCTTCGGATTGCATATATTCTTCTGGCGATGAATATTTTGATGCGTTTTTGATGTAGTCGTTTAACAGTGCCGCGATTAGTTGTTGCAAGCCCTCTTGGTTCACGATGCTTGCGCCCGCGCTTGCCATGCCACCTGCACCAGCACCTCCAGCATCGCCGCCAGAGCTGCCCGCACTTCCACCGCCGCCTGCCCCATAAGCCCCAGAACTCGCGCTTTGTTCCATGCCTTCGCTTATGGCACTAGCCAACTCTTCTTCGTTTATCGGCGGAAGCGACCCCGCCACATCTGAGCCAATGTCGCTGCCTGAAAAACTGGTTGAGATGCTGCTCAAATCTAAGTTCATCGCAGAAGTGTCAAACTTAAACGCCGCCTTCATGGCGTTTTGGTCTATGGTAATCAAATTTCCCATGTCAAAGTTCGACGAAGAAGACGTGTCGGAGAAATTTTTCCCAGAAAAAACATCTGTGTCTTTATTGTTCTTTTGCTCCTTCACAATCTCTTTGTTGCTTGCGCTCTCTATCGTTTCACTCACCAGCTCAGGCGTGTAATAGATGCACCCAGAGGTGAGCACAGAAGATGTGACCCCTTCCTTTTTTTGCACTATCCCTGAAATTTTCAACTTCACGCTGTTGTTTTCTAGCAAGTTATTCATATATGCTTCGTCTTCGGTTTTGTCTACCCAAACGCCATACGTTTCGTCTTTTGTGTAACAATCCGCCCCAACAACCATGCGCATCTCTGTGTTCATTATGTCGCGATATGAATACTGCGTGGCGTCTTGCGTGATGTTTGTTTCCTTTTCTTCCGCCATTGCCTGCACCAGTTGCTTATATTCGTTGTAATTGCGAAGCCCCAGCTGATAGAGCGTGTAATCCAACACCTGACCGTCTTCAGATAAAACCAACACGCAATCGTTCGCGCTTTCCGGCCAATTTCCCGCCTTCAAATCATACGAATCTTCTATGAGCGATTTATCTATGAGTTGCGCAAAAACGTTTGTAGACATCATCGAGCTCATGGTGGAATTAGACGTGGAAGACGTGCCCATGCCCAAAGATGAAAGCGACGTGTCGGGGTTGGCTTTGCGATACGCTGAATCTGTGCGCCCTTTCACATAGATAATGGGCGATATGCCATAGTCATATTCGATGTAAGAAGAATTCTGGCGCAACTTTTCGCCGTCGTCGCTTTCGATGTATTGTTTGAGCGAAGTCAAATCGTTGTTCTTCATCTTTGATACCATGTTGTTCACGATGCTCACCTGACCCACGGTCGCATCCATTTCATCGTCTGTCTGCGATTGCGCGCCCTTTGTGCTGCCTTGCGCATCTGTGCCCGAATTTGCCCCCATAAGCGAAGTCAAGTCGAAACCAGATTTGGAAATGGTCACAGGGTAAGACGTGAGGGTTTCTTCTTCTACCTGTTGGATGTATGCGTTCACGCCGTTGGAAAGAGCCAAAATGGCAGCGATGCCGATGATTCCTATGCTTCCAGCAAAAGCCGTCATGATGGTTCTGCCTTTTTTGCTCATTAGGTTGTTAAAACTCAGGCTAAGAGCAGTGAAAAACTTCATGGATGCGCGTCGCACCTTTTTCGTGGAAACACGTGCTAGATCTGCCGCAGTTGGTGTGTATGCGCATGTGTCGCCTTGAATGCAGCCATCTTTCAAGGTGACTATGCGCGTGGCATAATCTTTGGCTAGCTCTGGGTTGTGAGTAACCATGACAACCAAGCGATCGTTTGCTATCTCTTGCAGCAAATTCATTATCTCCACGCTTGTGTGCGAATCAAGTGCGCCCGTGGGTTCGTCTGCCAGCAATATTTCGGGGTCGTTTATCAAGGCGCGAGCGATGGCCACACGTTGCATCTGCCCGCCAGAGAGTTGATTGGGCTTTTTGTTCACGTGGTCTGCAAGCCCCACGCGTTCAAGCACTTCTCGCGCACGCTTTTCGCGCTCTTGTTTGCCTACGCCTGAAAGTGTGAGCGCCAGCTCAACATTTGAGAGCACCGATTGATGGCCAATTAAGTTGTAAGATTGAAACACAAAGCCGATGCGGTTGTTGCGAAAGGTGTCCCAATCTTGAGATTTATAGTTTTTTGTAGATATGCCGTCGATCACAAGGTCGCCCGAGTCATATTGATCCAGCCCGCCAATTATATTTAGAAGCGTTGTTTTGCCAGAGCCAGAAGGCCCCAAAATGGCGGCAAATTCGTTGTCGCGAAAGGCTATAGACACGCCGTCAAGTGCTGTTTGTGTGAAGTTAGATGTTGTGTATGACTTGCGGATGTTTTTTACTTGCAGCATGTTTTTTTCCTTCTTTTGTTGGCGGCTTAATCCATTACCCGTTGCTTTTTTGGCTCTTCGAGTAAACTTTATAGATTATGTGCGCTATCGGTGTTGGCCAAAAACGCTTAAGCATCTCCAAATCTTCGTTGCCGCGCGTGTTGTCTTCGATTAGTGCCGTGGTTTGCGATTCTATATGTATCCGATGGCGCATCAATATTTCTGTGTCATATAGAAAAGCGCCGCTCAGGCGTGATGTGCGCTCCCACGCATCCCAATCCAAGCTGCATTTCATGTTTGTGTTGAAAAGGGGCGTGGGCACGTTTGTTGTGCATATGCAAACAGATGGGCAACAAATGGCAGACCCAAGCGACAATATGCGCCTGCGCGTGCGCTTGTTTGTGCTGTTTTTCCCGTCTTGCAAAGGAGCAAGCATCTTTCTTTTTACTTCCAGCAATCTGTTTGTGTCTGTAATGTGTGGGGTGCCCTCGCGCATCTCTCCATAGTTTGTAAAGAAAATCAGAGGCGTTTCCGCAGAGTTTACCGCGGCTAACATCTTTCTGGAATAGTTCGGCAGATATACGTCGTCTTGGTGTGTTACAGTCACCAAGGGAGTTTTTGCGTGTTCTATTGCCGCATTCCAATCGGCGCCTATGCCTGCCACACCGCCTTTATTCACAAAAAGCGGCACGTTGAATTTTTTTGCTGCATTTTCGATGTATTCGTTCGGCGTAGACGTGGAAACAATCACGTTTGTTGGAAGTGTTTGGCTTGTGGCAGATTGCAAACATTCTTCTAGATATGGGCTTTCTTTATATGCACACACGGCAAATGTGTGATCTTGAGGGGTATATGCGGGATGTTTGGTGTCTTCCATGCTGATAACTTGCTCTTTTCTGCTTTTGCTTTTTTGGGTCGTTATTTTTGCATCCATCATTTTGATTGCATTGTCTGGGGCTGCTTTTAAGGCATTTTTGCGAAGTTCGCGTGCTATTTCGCCGCGCTATTTTGCAACAATCTATTTCGTGGCAAACTATCTCGCAACAATCTATTTCGCAACAAACTATCTTGCAACAAACGCGGGGTGCAACTTGTCTTTATCAGACAATATAATCTTGCTCTCGTCAAACGCGCTGTCGCCTTCCATGGCTGGCCAAGCTATGTTGATTGAGGGGTCGTTCCACATAAGCCCGCCTTCATCTCCTGGGTGATAAACATCGTCGCACTTGTAACAAAACTCTGCCTCTTCAGACAAAACCAAAAAGCCGTGGGCGAAACCTTGCGGAATGAAGAATTGACGCTTGTTTTCAGCAGACAGCACAACGCCCTCCCATTTGCCATATGTGGGCGAGTTTTTGCGCAAATCTACGCACACGTCAAACACGCTGCCGCGAACAACTCGCACAAGCTTTGATTGAGGGTGCTCTATCTGAAAATGAAGCCCGCGCAAAACGCCTTTTTTGCTGGACGACTGGTTGTCTTGCACAAAATCTACGTCTATTCCACCAACAACGAAATCTGGCTTTTTGTAAGTTTCCATGAAATATCCGCGGTCATCGCCAAAGTGTTTCACATCCACGATGACCACGCCATCTATAGATGTGTGCGTGAAAGTGAAATTCCCCTGTTCGATTATTTTTTTTGCGTCCTTTTTGTCTGCAGAGTTGCTTTGTGTCATTTGTCTGTCTCCTGTCTTATGGGTTCATCTTGCTTCTTCAGTGTGTGAATAATACACGTAAATAAATGTAATTCGCGCTAACTTACAAAAGCCTACAACGAATTTATATATTCGCACGCTTGCTTTATTGCACGCATCGCATACAAATCGCTCACCATTTTCACTTGCACTTGTGCCAAGCCCGCTTGTTTGTCTATCCACTTTGTTGTGCCCACTAAAAGCGGTGCGCGCGTTTTCTGTTTTGTTCCTGCTTGTTTGTCTATCCACTTTGTTGTGCCAACCAAAAGTGGCGCGCACGCTTTCTGTTTCGCTTCGCGTTCGTTTTCTGTATATTCACTTGCCTGAATGTCGATGATTAAGTGCTCGAGCAAATGTGGCAGCGATGTGTTTTTCATAACGTGCCCAAACGTGGGGCCACGCGCATTCAAACAAGCATGGCGTGGCACATCGGGAAAATCTGCACTCACCCTCGCAGCAATTTCTGGCGTGGTATATGCCCCCGCAGCGTCTGTTTTCACAATGGCAACTATTCTGTCTTTTTTTACCACAACAGACTCTATTTTTATTTTTGCTTTTTTCTTCGATATCATTTCTCAATAATAGCATTGCAAATTTTTTCCATTGGTTTCTTGAAAAAATTTAGGAAACAAAAAACAGGAAATTAAAGACCTAAAGAGAAAATGATTATTCGCGCCTGAGAACATTCTAAAAATAGGAATATTAGACTTTGTCAATTTGTATCTTTTATCGGCTTTTCGTGCTATGTCTGCATTCTTAGGGATATAATTCAGAACAATTGCACAATTTGGAGTGCAAGGAGCGTGTTTGAACAGGCACACAGGCAAAAAATGCGCCTAGTGTCTCGCGAGGAGGAGAGTAGAGAGTCTTCCTCGTATGGCACTTATAAAACGCAACATTCGCAGTTTCTCTACTGCTGCGAAACCAACAAACGCCAGTTGCCCCTAGGTTAAACGCGTGAAAAACATCTATCACGAGGGAGGAGAATATGGCGGAAGTCGATATTCACGCGCCAGGAGTAGAATGTGTTAAAACGCAATGCTACTTTTGTCACGCGAACTGCGGTGTCTTGGCCTATGTAAAAGACGGCGAAGTCATCAAGATCGAAGGTGACCCCGATTACACCAATCAAGGCGGTTTGTGTTGTCGTGGCACCAGTGCTCTTTTGCACGTAAATCACCCAGCACGTGTAAATCATGCGCTCAAACGCGCAGGAAAAAAGGGCGAAGGCAAATGGGAACAGATAGATTACGATCAAGCTATCAAAGAAGTTGCCGAAAGAATTAACCAAATCAAGGAAGAAAACGGTGCTGAAGCTGTGGCCTCTGCGGGTGGCACCACGCGCACCGACGACTGGGCACGCAGGCGTTTCTTAAACCAGTTCGGCACGCCGAATGGCTTTCACAACGCGCTTCTGTGTTGGATTCCCACATTTATGGCTGAAACATGTGTGGCTGGTTGGAGCCCCTTTGAAACCGATTTGGGCGGTGCGAAAAGCCTTATCTTGTGGGGCATGAACCCAGGCGCATCCACTCTGCCCAGCATGCATGGCTATTGGGATCTAATCCAGAGCGGCATGAAAACCATTGTGGTTGATCCGCGCTATTCCGAAACTGCTGCAAAGGCAGACTTGTGGTTGCCACTGCTTCCTGGCACCGATTGTGCGCTGGCTCTTTCGCTTCTTTATTGCGCGGTCATGGAAGGCCTATGCAACTTTGATTTCTGTAGTCAGTGGTGCGATGGCTTCGAGGAGTTAATGGCTCACGTGGGCGAATATACGCCAGAGTGGGCATCTGAAATTACAGGGCTAGACCCCGAGCTCATTCGTCAAGCAGCCAGCATGTATTGCACCAACACACCAGGCTGCATTCAGTGGGGTTGCACGTGGGACCAACTCGGGCGCTCTTCCACCACCACGTCTCACGCTTTGCAACTTCTGCGTGCAGTAACAGGAAACTTGGAAGTGCCTGGCGGCGATGGCATGCCTGGCCCTATCATGAATGCTCTTTGCGACGAAGAACTCGAGCTCAACGAACTTTTACCTGAAGAGCAAAAGGCAAAACAGATTGGCTCCAACAAGTTTAGACTAACTTCTTGGCCAGGATATACGCTCATCTCTAAAACAAACAAGCGCACGTGGGGCAAAACGTTGCCTACTGAATGGTTCTGCGAGGCACATGGACCTTCAGTGTTCAGGGCAATTCTTACGAAAGACCCTTACGAGGTGCGCGCACTCATCGTAAACGCAACGAACCCCATAAATTCTTACGGCGACTCGAAGATGACGCTGGCCGCCATCAAGGCAGTCGAATTTTTGGTGGTTGTTGATTATTGGATTACGCCTACCGCGCTCTTTGCAGACTATGTGTTCCCCGCGGCAGGTGCGCTGGAGCGCCCCACCATCATCACGCACTATGGCGCAACCGATTCGGTGATGGGTGGCAGACGCGCCATTCAGCCTATGTATGACAGACACACCGACATGACTTTCTGGCGCAAATTGGGCTTGGCTTGTGGGCAAGACCCTGCCAATTGGCCATGGGAAACAGAAGAAGAAGCCTATTGGGCAATCATTCAATCCATCGGCTTGCCTGTTTCGAGCTACAACGAATTTGTCGATAAAGTTCGCATGTATTATCCACCTCTGCACCAAAGCAAATATCTCTCACGCGGTGCGTTCTGGACGCCAACAGGCAAGGTGGAGTTGAATTCCACCATCTTACAAGAGCTCGGATATCCTGGCATGCCCACTTACTTGGGCTGCTCGGAAAACCCGATAGACGACCCAGAGATTGCAAAGGATTATCCAATTCGCTTAACCACTGGCGGCGGCTTTATGCCTTATCACCACTCAGAGCATTTCAATATGCCTTATACGCGCTATCTGTCGCCTGACCCTTATTTTTATATCAATCCAGAATTGGCAGAGAAATTGAATATCAAGCAATATGATTGGTGTTGGATTGAAACGCGTCGCGGGCGCATAAAGATGCGTGCAGACGTTGACAACATCATCGACCCGCGTGCCATCATGTGTCCGCGCGGTTGGTGGTTCCCCGAGCGCGACGGTTCTGACGATCTTGATAACCCATTCGGCTGTTTGGAGAGCAACGTAAATGTGCTCACATCGGTAGACGACGAACATTGCGACCCGATGGGCGGCTCTTGGGCAAATCGTGGCTTGCTTTGCAAAGTGTATAAATGCGTGGATGGCGATTTTGAATACACATATAACGATACGAAATGGGCAATCCCAGGCTCTGATGCGCGCAAGGGCAAGACGGTCGAAGAAGCTGTGCATCGCATGCCTTCTGAGGTTGTGAAAGCGCGCGAAGACATTCCATTTGAAAAGCCACAACCAGACTTTGAAGTGCCTGAAGGCTTTGAGTGGCAATGGCAAGACAATTCGCTCTATCACATCCAAACGAACTTCAAGCGCGATGAAGCGGGCTGGATTGTGGACCCGAAAACAAAGAAACAATATGACGCATACACCATGTGGCGTTTTGACCCTGCCTCTAATCTGCTGGTAGATGATGCAACAGGCACCACCTATGACATGCAGCGCAGGCGTGCGCAATATTGGGGCAGCATCTTGTGTTATCCAGGATCAGAGCAGCCTCCATATGAATTGCCAGAGCACATTACGTGGGATGCCAACAACGGCGTGGGCATGGCATTCGGCAGACCATACGACGTTAACAGCGGCTGGTGCATCGACCCTGAAACAGGCGTTTATTACGATTCTTTCACAGGCTATTCCTATGACGCCACCAACCAAGTGCTCTTAGATGAAGCAGGCAACTGGTATGACATGGAAACGCGCGCCCGCATTCAATATTGGGGCACGCTGAAATGCTTCCCTGGCTTAGAGAGTGCGCCTTATGAATTGCCAGAAGGCATTGCTTGGAACGCTCAACGAGGAATAGGCATGGCTTTTGGTCATCCTTACAACACAGAAAATGGCTGGTGCATCGACCCTGTTACAAATGTGTTTTACGATGCATATACAGGTCTTGCCTTTGACCCAACGCAAAACAATTTAGTAGATGAAAAAACGGGCTATCGCTATGACATGACTACACGCGCGGCTCTTGATGGAGGTTCTGATATCTTGGAAGCAGTAAAAGATGGGGCACCTCGCCCTGAAGATTTACCAACCACCGTTGCATGGGATGCGAAATGTGGCTTAGGCAGCGCATTCGGGCACCCATACGATGCGGCTACGGGTTGGTGCATAGATCCTATAACGAACGTTTATTATGATGCCTATACTGGTCTTGCATATGACCCCACAAAGGATTGCTTGGTAAGCGAGGAAACAGGTTATCATTATTGCAAAGACACGCGCGAGCCGCTGGATGGTGGCGAAGATGTGCTTGACCGCATTGTTTATGAATCTCTCAAAAACGGTTTCCCACAGCAATTCACAAATGAAAATGGCGAGCTGTGCGAATACTACTTCGTGTATGAACCAGACGCGGCGGCGATGGCTGCAGCTGCTCAAGCGGGCACGGCTGGCGTTGCCACAGCGGGCGCGGCTGGCGGCTCAGGCACGGCAATTCTTCCAGAAGCAGTGGTCGGTCGCTATGATTTCGATGAAAACGTGGCAGGTTCAATGCCTTCTTGCAAAGCGAAAGTGAATAAAACAGTTACAAATTACACGTTCGACGAAAACGTGGCAGGTTCCATGCCAGCGCGTAAACCCGTGGCAAGTGCGGGTGTGGCTGGCGCGGCTGGCGCTGGAGCAGCGTCGAGCGCATCTGGCGTTGCAGCATCTGGTGAAGCAACAGGTGCTAAAACGGCTGCTGTGGCTTCTATCGCTGGTCTTGGAGCAGAAGTTGCATCTGATGAAGCTGTGGTTGGTTGTTATGACTTCAACGAAAACGAACCAGGTTCTATGCCTTCTTGCAAAGCTAAACGCTTAAAGACAGTTAAGAACTACACGTTCGACGAAAACGTGGCAGGTTCCATGCCTGCGCGTAAGCCAGTGGCAGGGCTTGTGCAAGGCGCACCTACAGAGCGCGAGGTCAAGAATTACTTTGCTCCTGTGCCCGAGGGATACAGACTTGCAAAGCGCGTGCGTTTAGTTGTTGTAGCCCCCGAAGAGCAAAGCTCAGGCGATGCAGGCGCAACAACAGGCGCAACTACATCTGCAGCATCGGGCACAGATGTAATAGACGCGCTTTCTGTGGGTGATTACGCCGTGATTGGTCGCTATGATTTCAACGAAAACGAACCAGGTTCAATGCCTTCATGCAAAGCGAAACGCTTAAAGACAGTTAAAAATTACACGTTTGACGAAAACACGGCGGGTTCCATGCCTGCACGCAAACCTGTGGCAGGTTCAGTTGTGTGTGGCACATGTGGTGCTGGCACTTCTGCCACAAATGCAACTGCATCATCTGCGGCAGCGCAGGTGATTCAAGAGGCAGAAAGCATTGTTGCTGCTGCTCAAAGCCAAGGCGATAAATATATATTCAACGAAAACGAACCAGGTTCCATGCCTGCGAGCAAAGATCGCATGTATAAGGCTGTGTGTGCTTTCACATTCGATGAAAACGTGCCAGGTTCCATGCCTGCACGCAAACCAGCGAAATAGGAGAGGAGATATCATGACACGTTTATGTATGGTTATCGATAAGCGCAGATGCATTGGTTGCCACTCCTGCACTGTGGCGTGCCGCACATGGAATCATCTGCCTATGGACATCGTCTATAACCCTGTTTATACCGAAGGCGCGCAGGGCAAATGGCCGAATGTTCATAAAACTTGGACGCCCATGCTCTGCCAGCACTGCGCAAAGCCCGCGTGTGTTCCTGCCTGCCCTAACGGTGCTTCCATTCAAGACGAAGATGGCACCGTATGGGTAAAATACGAGAAATGCATGGCTTGCAAGGTGTGCGTGAACGCTTGTCCATACGGCATGCGCGACACGTCGCAAGTTGAGCCTCGCATGCATCGCTTCGTGCGCAAGTGCACGTTCTGCCGCGACAGGCGCAAATATGACCCTGAAGCTACAACTTATTGCGTTCAAACATGTCACCAAAAGGCGCGTGTCTTCGGCGATTTGGATGATCCAAATTCTGAAGTGTCGCACTTGGTGGGTCGTTCGCACACAGAGCGTTTGTTTGAAAACTTGGGCACAGAGCCACAAATTTATTACATTCCGGATATGGGAGGTGCTTTATAATGCGCAAACATTATTGGGAATTACC
>CAVEFW010000063.1:0-5006 GCA_963615035.1 Phocaeicola dorei | reverse complement strand
ATCTTCTCCTGTGAATGTTAACGGAGGCAAACAAAATGGAGAAAGCATCACAGAAGTGAAAAATTATGGCACAGCTATGGCACCTATATTTATCGGTCTTGGCATGTGGGTGGGGGTTTTAATTGCGTCTTTGTTGCTTCGCAGCCTAAACAATCGCGTTTTGCGCTCGCCCGCATACACATTTTCCGCAGTGATTTCAAGTTATATACCAATGTTTTTGGTGGCGTTAGTTCAAGTTGTTGTTCTTTTAGCATCGCTGCACTTTGGGCTAGGATTAAACGTAAATTTCCCGCTTCAATATTACCTATTTGGAATATTGGTTGCAGCTTGTTTTGTTGCAATCATTCAATTTTTCCGCGCTTGGGCAGGCGTGGCTGGTCTGATAATAGTTGTTGTTTTGCTCATGTTGCAACTTTGCACATCTGCTGGCACGTTTCCCACTCAAACTGAAATGGAAGCGTTTGGGGCCATAAGCCCGTTTTTGCCTATGACATATGTTGTAAATGGTTTTCGCACTGCGATGTGCGGGCTGTCTTTGAGCTATATGATGCGCCCTGCAATAGTGCTGGCTATCTTTACACTTGTTTTTTTGGTGCTGACTGGCATTGTGGCACAAATGCGCAGGCGAGTAAAAATGAACACCTTGCACCCCAAGATTGAGATGATTGCATAAACGACACCTGGATTTATGACACCCGAATTTATGGCACCTGAATTTTATTAGTCAGTTTGCGCTCACGCATTATTTTGAGCGTTACAATTTTTTATTGCACTAGGAATGTTTTCTATCACATCACTTGGAGTGGTGCATATATCTGTGAGTGTTTTCGCTGCCTCGCACCCGGCATATGCATGAATGCTGGCGCCTAAGATTGCGGCGTGAGCAGGGTTTTTGCCTTGCGCTAAAAGCCCGCCTATCATGCCAGCCAAAACATCTCCGCTTCCTGCTTTGGCAAGCGCACTTGTGCCTTCGCACATAGGATAGACTATCGTTTTTTCTTTTGTGCTTTGGTCATTTGAACATGGATCCTCTTTTGAACGCGAATCCTTCTTTGAACACACAGCGTCGCATTCAGCGCGGAAATTGCAAGCACTAGGAATAGCTATATATGTGTTTGGGCCTTTTAGGCAAACTATAGCGCTCAAGGTTTTTGAAAGCGCGGCTGCTAAGTGTTTATCATCAAGTTTATCTGTGTTTATGTTTAAGGAATGCGCTAGGCGTTTGGCTTCGCCTGTGTGCGGAGTTAGAACAGGAAAGTTGCCTCCCGACGTATATTCATTTAATAGCTCAACTCCAACGCCTAAAGACAAAACTCCGAGTGCTCCGCCATCTATCAAAAGAGCAGATTTGTGTTCTGTTGCTGCACGAATTGTGAGCTTAGTCATCGTCTGGCACTCAACATCGCCCGCGTCGAAACCAGGCCCTAGGATATAGGCTGCATTGTTGCTTTGATTGTTGTTGTCTTGCGTGCGCTTTTCATTTTTCCAAGTGCTCACAACAGCTTCTGGCATAAACAATTGTACGATCTTTTGTGTTTCATCACCGCAAACAACTCGAACATATCCTGCCCCCATCTTTGTTGCAGCTTTTGCACACAGACACGCGGCTCCTGGATATTTGTTGCACCCCGCCACAATAAAAGCCTCTCCTCGACTATATTTATTTATGTCTTTACTTGGCCAAGGCAACATTTCATATAACTTTTCTTTTGTGTATGGCTCAATCTGCAAAAAGTCGCACACATCACTTTGATGGTTATCTGCCCTTTTAGCTTTGATTGCACCACGCGCACAATTTTTATCTTCAAAATTTTTCATCTCATTATCTTTATTCATCAAATTACTTTTCCATAACCTATTTCAATTTTTTGAAAACCCATTTTAATAAACTGAATTTTTATTACTTGCACAATTTATAAATCATCGTTTGTATAATAATGTGAAAATTACAAGATAAATTTCAAATAAGCAAAAAAGTTGCAAGAAGCAAACAAAACGGAGGTTATCTTTGAAAAATTCAACTGAGGGAACACAGGGGCAGATTAGCGAAACAGCCCAAGACCCAGTCAAGCGCGCAGAACAGCTGCGTCGCGAAATTGAGCACCACACATATCTATATTATGCGCTCGATGCACCTGTGATATCGGATGCAGCATACGATTCGCTCATGCGCGAGTTGCAAGAAATAGAACATGAAAATCCAGATCTGATAACCACATCTAGCCCCACTCAAAGAGTTGGCGGATATGTGGGCAATCAATTCAGCGCAGTTCAACACGAAAAGCGCATGTATTCTCTGGATAACGCGATGGACCTAGACGAGCTGGATGCTTGGATAAATCGCGTTGTGCAACATTTTGGACACATGGTGCCCATGGTCTGTGAGCTTAAGATTGACGGCTCTAGCATAGCGCTTACATATGAGGGGGGAGAGCTGGTGCGCGGGGCCACACGCGGAGATGGCACAACAGGCGAAGATGTTACAGCTAACATTCGCACTGTTAAAGACGTGCCGCTGCGTTTGCGCGAAGGCTCTAGTCAAGCGATTTTGAATTCTAGAGTTGAGCTTCGCGGGGAAGTTTATATGCCCAAACACTCTTTTGACATCTTGAATGGCGCTGCGCGTGAGTCTGGCGGAAAAGTGTTTGCAAACCCTAGAAATGCGGCCGCGGGAAGTTTGCGGCAAAAGGATGAAAAAGTTACATCAAAACGCGATTTAGGCACGTTTATCTATGCACTAGCCGATGAAAGTTCACTTAAGGCAACTTCGCAATCAGAGCTTCTAAGTTGGCTAAAAGATGCAGGATTTCACGTGAACCCCGATGTTGCGCGCTGCACACATGCCGGTGAGGTGCGTAAATTTTGTGAAGATGCACTTCAAGCTAGGGGAGATCTGCCATATGAAATAGACGGGGTGGTTGTAAAAGTTGATTCGTTTTCGATGCAAGCAGACATGGGGTTTACCGCACGTGCCCCCAGATGGGCCATCGCATACAAATTTCCGCCCGAAGAAAAAACAACTATCCTCGAAGATATAGTGGTGCAAGTGGGGCGCACGGGTGCCCTTACTCCTGTGGCAGTGCTAGCGCCCGTTGTGGTGGCAGGATCCACGGTGTCTCGCGCCACCTTGCACAACCTAGATGAAATTCACAGAAAAGATTTGCGGGTGGGAGACACCGTGATAGTGCGCAAAGCAGGAGACGTTATCCCCGAGGTTTTAGGCCCCGTTTTAAGCCTTAGGCAAAAAGACGCAGCCGTTTGGAGCATGCCATCTGTTTGCCCTAGCTGTGGGTCTGCAGTTGTGCGAGAAGCAGGCGAGGCAAAACACCACTGCATAAGCATCAACTGCCCCGCTCAGGCACTAGAGCGCTTGGTGCATTGGACAAGCAGGGGAGCACTAAATATTGAAGGCGCAGGTGAAAAAGTGGTTATGCGCCTTTTGAACACTGGCCGCATAGAAAATGTTGCTGATTTTTACACTCTTAGCGCGTTCGATCTGTCGCACCTAGACACAGGCAGAACAAACAAGCAGGGCGAAGCTATAGTTCTAGGAGAAAAAAATGCACTCAAAATTCTAGCTGAAATTGAGGCGTCGAAATCGCGCGGTCTTGCGCGTGTTTTGTTTGGTTTAGGCATGCGCCATGTCGGAAAAACCACAGCGGCCGATTTATCTAGCACTTTTCTAACGCTTGACATTTTGCGCATGGCAAGCGAAGAGCAGCTTTGCATGGTTGAAGGTGTAGCGCAAAAGGTGGCGCACAGCATCTATACCTTTTTGCATACGCCTGCAAATATCGATGTCATGCGTTCGCTTGCGCGTTTGGGCGTGGATATGCGCGATGCAAGCGTTATATCTGGCTGCGTGTCTAGCGAGAGTGTTGATAAGTTGCGCGAAAGCATAAGGGCTGGAAAAGTTTTCGACGTGGCCGATTTCATGCAAACAATTTCAGGTGAGGCTGAGCAAGGGGCGGGTCAATCTTTGGGCAATGCGAGCGTAAAAAACAACATTTTACCATTGAGCGGAAAAACATTCGTTTTAACTGGCACTTTAGTTGAAAGTGGAATGTCTCGCGATGTTGCAAGTGAAAAGTTGCGTGCGTTGGGGGCCAAGGTAACGTCGAGTGTTTCAAAGAAAACATCTTATGTGGTGTGCGGTGAATCCGCTGGCTCGAAATATGACAAAGCCATAAAGTTGGGCGTGGAAGTGCTAGACGAAAAGCAATTTTTAGAGTTGTTGAGCGCAAACGAATAAAGTGCGTTTGGAATAAAACACGATTGGAATAAGACACAACCACTTTTTCGAGTCTATAAAATAAATGAACCCCAGATAAAGGTAAACACCAGATAAAGATAAGCCCCAGATAAAAGTGCAGAAGACATGAACAAATCAAAGAATTTATATTTAGTTGGTCATCCAGTGTCGCACTCAAAAAGCCCCGCTATGCACAACGCCTTATATGAAGCATTGGGTCTTGATTGGCACTATGACCTGATGGATTGCGCGTGTGAAAAAGACGCGCTTCAATTCATGCAAAAAGAAGATTTTTGCGGCTTAAACATCACGACGCCATATAAACATTTGCCAGTTGAAATTGCAAAGCAAATTGACGCTTATGCGTGGTTGGCCAACGGAGCAAATGTATGTGTGCGCGATGCAAAAAACGCAAGCGGCTTTTGTGCATATAATGTGGATGGTCTTGGGTGTGTGAAATATCTTGCCGCATGTGGTGTTGATTTCTCAGGTGCGCGTGTAGTGATATGTGGAAGTGGTCCCACGAGTTTATCCATCATGCAAGCCGCGCTTGACGCTGGCGCACCGAGCGTTGCTATCCTTGGGAGAAGTGCAAAGAAAATGGATGTTGTTTTGCCTGAGTGGCGCGAAAAGTTGGAATTGCTTACACGTGAAAATGAAGTTAATTGCGAAGATGAAAATCTTTACACAAAAAGCCATGCTGGCACGGCAAAGCACCGAGCAAAGAAGAATGTGACAGATTTATTAAAGCAGT